>NZ_JBFAWY010000030.1:0-80839 GCF_040680575.1 Streptomyces sp. NPDC052020 | reverse complement strand
CTTCCTGGAGATCGGCCCCGACGCGGTCCTGACCGCCATGGCCGCCGACACCCTGCCCGACGACACCACGCGGTGTGTCCCGCTGCTGCGCCGGGCCCGGCCCGAACAGCCCGAAGCCCTCACCGCCCTGGCCCGCCTCTGGGCCCACGGACACACCGTCGACTGGACCGCCCCGCACACCGGCAGCCCCGCCCGCCACGTCGACCTGCCCACCTACCCCTTCCAGCGTCGGCGCTACTGGATCGACGGCTACTCCCCGTTCGGCGCGGCCTCGGGCGGTGGCGACCATCCGCTGCTCGGCGCGGCCGTCGTCCTCGCCGAGACCGACACCCTGGTCTTCGGCGGGAAGCTCTCCACCCGCACCCAGCCCTGGCTGGCCGACCACACCATCGGCGACACCGTGCTGTTCCCCGGCACCGGGTTCGTGGAGATGGCCGTCGCCGCCGGTGACCAGGCGGGCTGCCCGGTGCTCGCGGAGATGACGCTGGAGACGCCGCTGGTGCTCCCGGAGCGCGGTGCCGTCCACACCCAGCTCGTGGTGCGGGCCCCCGACGACTCGGGCCACCGCACCTTCACCGTCCACTCGCGTGCTGACGGCACCGTGGACGAGGCGCCCTGGGTGCGGCACGCCTCGGGTGTGCTCGCCACCGCGGCGCCGGCCGCCTGGGACGGCACGGAGTTCGCCGTCTGGCCTCCGGCAGGCGCGGTGCCGGTGCCGGTCGAGGGGGTGTACGAGCGGTTCGCCGAGGGCGGCCTGTCGTACGGCCCCGTCTTCCGCGGCCTGTGCGGCGCCTGGCGGCTCGGTGACGACGTGTTCGCCGAGGTCGCGCTGCCGGACGGCGTGGCCGTCGACGGGTTCGGCGTGCACCCGGCGGTGCTCGACGCGGCGCTGCACGCCGTGGCGCTCAGCGGCGCGGGGGAGCGGGCCGGGCTGCCGTTCGCCTGGACGGGCGTGGAACTGTTCGCCACGGGTGCCACGGCACTGCGGGTGCGGGTGCGCCCGCTGGGCCAGGGCGCGGAGTCCGGCGCCGGGGCGGTGTCGCTCGCGGTGGTGGATGCCGCCGGGCAGCCGGTGGCGTCGGTGGAGCGGCTGGACGTACGGCCCATCTCCGAAGAGCAACTGGCGCGGGCGCGGACCGAGTTCATCGAGTCCCTCTACCGGGTGGACTGGACCCCGCTGCCCGCCGTCGCCGACGCCGCCGGCACCGGGAAGTGGGTGGTGGCCGGCAGCGGTGCCGCCGCGTGGTCGGAGGCACTGGCCACGGTGGTGGGCAGCACGGCGGTGGTGCCGGAGGTCGAGGACGCGGGCGACGCGGACATCGTCGTCCTGCCGGTCCTCGGCACCCCTGTCACCACCGACGCCACCGACGCCGCGGGCGCCGTGCGCGAGCTGACGCACCGGACGCTCGCCGGCCTCCAGACCTGGCTGGCGGACGACCGGTTCGCCGCCGCGACGCTGGTGGTCGTCACCCAGGGCGCGGTGCCCGCCGCCGACGGGGATGTCACCGACCTCGCGGCCGCCACCGTGAGCGGGCTCGTACGGTCCGCGCAGATGGAGCACCCCGGCCGGATCGTGCTGGCCGACGTGGACGGCACCGACGCCTCGCTCGCCGCCCTGCCGGCGGCGGTCCGCTGCCAGGAGCCGCACGTCTCGCTCCGCGGCGGCGCCTTGACGGTCCCGAGGCTGGCCCGCGTCCCCGCCGTCCCCGCCTTTGCCGGACCGGAGGAGCGGGCCTGGGACCCGGAGGGCACCGTGCTGGTGACCGGCGCGACCGGCGCCCTGGGTGCCCTGGTCGCGCGCCACCTGGTAGCCGAGCACGGCGTCCGCCGCCTGCTGCTGACCAGCAGGCGGGGCCAGGACGCGCCGGGCGCCGCCGAGCTGCGCGCGGAACTGACCGAGCGCGGCGCGCACGTCACGCTCGCCGCCTGTGACGCCGCCGACCGGTCCCAGCTGGCCGGCCTGCTGGCGACGGTCCCCGCCGAGCACCCGCTGACCGCGGTCGTGCACGTCGCGGGAGTGCTCGACGACGGCGTCATCGGCTCGCTGACCCCGGAGCGCCTGGACCGGGTCCTGCGGCCCAAGGCCGACGCCGCCTGGAACCTGCACGAACTGACCCGCGACCTCGACCTGTCGGCGTTCGTGCTCTTCTCCTCCATCGCCGGCGCGCTCGGCGTCCCGGGACAGGGCAACTACGCCGCCGCCAACTCCTTCCTCGACGCCCTGGCCCAGCACCGGCGCGCCCACGGCCTGGCGGCCACCTCGCTGGCCTGGGGCCTGTGGGCGGACGACGGCGGCATGGCCGGCCGGCTGAGCGGCACCGACACCCATCGCATGACCCGCTCCGGCGCGGGCGCGCTCACCGCCGAGCAGGGCCTCGCCCTCTTCGACACCGCCGTCCTCGGCACGGAGCGCACCGGCGCCCCCGCCGACGCGCTCCTCGTCCCCGTCGCGCTGGACGTACGGGCCATGGCGCAGGGCGGCGACAGGGACCTGCCGCCGCTCTTCCGCGGCCTGGTCCGGGTGCCGGGGCGCCGCGCCTCCCAGGCCGTCGCGGCGGCGCCCGCCGGCCCGCAGGGGCTGCGCGCCCGCCTCGCCGGGACGCCCGCGGCCGAACGGATGGACCTGCTCATCGAGGAGGTGCGCGGACACGTCGGAGCGGTGCTCGGCCACGCCGACGCCGAGGGGGTCGACGCCGACCGGTCCTTCAGCGACCTGGGCTTCGACTCGCTGTCCGCCGTGGAGTTCCGCAACCGCCTGGGCGCGGCGACCGGGCTGCGCCTCCCGGCCGCGCTCATCTTCGACTACCCGAGCGTCCGGGCCGCGGCGGGCCACCTGTGGGAGGAACTCGCCGCCGGTGCCGGGGAAGACGCGGACGGCACGGACGGCGACTCGGCCGAGGCCCGCGTCCGCGGCGCCCTCGCGGCCATCCCGCTGTCCCGGCTGCGGGAGGCGGGACTCATGGAGAGCCTGCTGGAACTCGCGGGGATCGCGGCGGACGCCTCGGCCACCGGGGACGCGGACGCCACCGACTCCATCGACGCCATGGACGCCGACGCACTGATCAGCATGGTGCTCGCGGACTCCGGCCCCGGCGGCGGCACCGAGGGGGAGGGCGACGCGGACGACGCGTACGGATACGACCAGGACGAGTTCGACGTCAACGACACGACGTGGGAGAAGTGACACCGCCATGACCGAGACCACTCGTCCGGGCCGGGCAGCCCAGCCACCCGGGCCCGATGGGTCCGGCGCGAAGCTCGTCGACGCGCTGCGGGCATCAGTCAAGGAGACCGAGCGGCTGCGCGAGCAGAACCGCAAACTGACCGCCGCCGCGCGGGAACCCCTCGCCATCGTCGGGATGGCGTGCCGCTACCCCGGCGGGGTCCGCTCCCCCGAGGACCTGTGGCGACTGGTCACCGAAGGGGGCGACGCCATCACCGAGTTCCCCGCCGACCGCGGCTGGGACCTCGACACCCTCTACGACCCCGACCCGGAGCACGACGGCACGACGTACTCCCGGCACGGCGGGTTCCTCCACGACGCGGGGGACTTCGACCCCGCCTTCTTCGGCGTGGCGCCGCGCGAGGCCCCCGCGATCGACCCCCAGCAGCGGCTCCTGCTGGAGGTCGCCTGGGAGGCGCTGGAGCACGCCCGGCTGGTGCCGGGCCGACTGCGCGGCAGCCGCACCGGCGTCTTCGCCGGGGTGATGTACCACGACTACATCAACAGCTACGGCAGCGGCAGCGTCGTCCCCGGCCGGGTCTCCTACACCTTCGGCTTCGAGGGCCCCGCGGTGACGGTGGACACGGCGTGCTCCTCGTCGCTGGTGGCGCTGCACCTGGCGGCCCAGGCGCTGCGCAACGGCGAGTGCTCGCTCGCGCTCGCCGCGGGCGTCACGGTGATGTCCACGCCGGGGACGTTCGTCGACTTCAGCAGGCAGCGCGGGCTCGCCGCCGACGGCCGGTGCAAGTCGTTCGCCGAGGCCGCGGACGGCACCGGCTTCTCCGAGGGCGTCGGCGTGCTGGCCCTGGAGCGGCTCTCCGACGCCCGGCGCAACGGACACCGGGTACTCGCCTTGGTGCGCGGCTCCGCCGTGAACCAGGACGGCGCCAGCAACGGCCTCACCGCCCCGAACGGGCCCGCCCAGCAGCGCGTCATCCGGGCCGCGCTGGCGAACGCCCGGCTCTCGGCCGACCAGGTCGACGCAGTGGAGGCGCACGGCACGGGCACCGTCCTCGGCGACCCGATCGAGGCCCAGGCCCTGCTGGCCACCTACGGCCGCGACCGCGCGGCCGGCCGGCCGCTGTGGCTCGGCTCCATCAAGTCGAACATCGGCCACACCCAGGCCGCCGCGGGCGTCGCCGGCGTCATCAAGATGGTCATGGCCATGCGCCACGGCGTCCTGCCCCGCACCCTGCACGTGGACCAGCCGTCGTCCAAGGTGGACTGGTCGGCGGGCCGGGTCGAGCTGCTGACCGAGGCCAGGCCGTGGGAGAGCGACAGGCCGCGGCGCGCCGCCGTCTCCTCCTTCGGCATCAGCGGCACCAACGCCCATGTCATCCTGGAGCAGGCCCCGGGCGCCGGGGCGGCACAGGAGGACGGCCCCGCGCGGAAGGGCACCCGCACGCCGGTGCTCTGGCCGATATCCGGCGCCACCGCCCAGGCCCTGCGCGACCAGGCCGCGGCCCTGCGCGCCCGTATCGAGGACCCCGCGGCCCCCTCGCTCGCCGACCTCGGCTACTCCCTCGCCACCACCCGCGCCCACCTCGACCACCGCGCCGTCGTCACCGCCGCCGACGCCGCCGAACTCACCACCGCCCTCACCGCCCTCACCGACGACGCCCCCGCGCCGAACCTCGCCCGTGCCACCGCCCATACGAGCGGCAAGACCGCCTTCCTGTTCACGGGCCAGGGGGCCCAGCGCGTCGGCATGGGCGCCGGACTCGCCGCCGCCTACCCCGTCTTCGCGCAGGCCCTGGACGAGGTGTGCGCGCACCTCGACCCGCTGCTGCCGCGCCCGCTGAAGGACGTACTGTTCGCGGCCGAGGGCACGGCGGAGGCCGCGCTGCTGGACCGCACCGAGTACGCCCAGCCCGCCCTCTTCGCCGTCGAGGTCGCCCTGTTCCGGCTGGTGGAGTCCTGGGGCGTGCGCCCGGACGTGCTGGCCGGGCACTCCATCGGCGAGATCGGCGCCGCCTGCGCGGCCGGGGTGTTCTCCCTCGCCGACGCGGCGGCCCTGGTGGCGGCGCGGGGCCGGCTGATGCAGGCCCTGCCGGACGGCGGTGTGATGGCCGCCGTGCAGGCCACCGAGGACGAGGTGCGCGCCCTGCTGGACGGGGTGGACGACGCCGCCGTCGCCGCCGTCAACGGCCCCCGCTCCCTCGTGGTCTCCGGCGCCGCCGCCTCGGTGGAGGCGGTCGTGGCGGCCGTGAAGACACAGGGCGGCAAGACCTCCCGGCTGAAGGTCTCCCACGCCTTCCACTCGCCCCTGATGGAGCCGATGCTCGCGGAGTTCGAGGAGGTGGTGAGCGGCCTGGCCTTCCACGAACCCTCCCTCCCCGTCGTCTCCACCGTCACCGGAGACCTCGCCGACCTCGCCGCCCCCCGGTACTGGGTCACCCACGTCCGGGAGACGGTCCGCTTCGCCGACGCGGTGCGGTCCGCCGGGGCGCGGGGCGTCACTCGCTTCGTGGAGATCGGCCCCGACGCGGTGCTTTCCGGTCTCGTCCAGCCCAGCCTGAGCCCCGAGGACGCCGAGCGGGCCACCGTGGTGCCTTTGATGCGCAAGAACCGTGCCGAGGCCGGCACCCTCCTCGCCGGAGTGGGACTGCTGCACGCCGCCGGGGCCGGGGTGGACTGGCAGGCGCTCTACGAGCACAGCGGCGCACGGGCGGTGGACCTGCCCACCTACGCCTTCCAGCACCGCCGTTACTGGACCGTCTCACCCGCGCTCTTCGGCGGGGCCGTGCCGGACGCGCTCGAACCTGCGGCCGTCAGCGAGCCCTCCGACGGCTTCGCGGCCGGCAGGCTCCGCGCCCGGCTGGACGCGCTCCCCGAGCCCGAGCGGGAGAAGCTGCTGACCGAGGTCGTCATGGAGCACGTGGCCGTGGTCCTCGGCCATGACTCCGCGGAAGCACTCGCCCCGGAACGCGGCTTCCTCGAAGTGGGCGTCGACTCGCTGTCCGCGGTGCGACTGCGCGAGAACCTCCGGCGGGCCACCGGCCTGGAGATCCCCGCCGCCGCGGTCTTCGACCTCGGCACACCGGTCCGCCTCGCCGCACACCTCGCCACCGAACTGCGCTCCGCGCCACCGGTGGAAGCGCCCGGAACCCCCGCACCGGCCGCCGCCGCACCGGCCCGCGTGCCGGAGGCCGTCGGCGAGCTGTTCCGAGCCGCTGTCCGCGACGGCAAGATGGTCGAGGGAATGGCCCTGCTGGGCGCCGTGGCGGAGCTGCGCCCCGCCTTCACGACGGCCGCCGAGGCCGGTGACGTCAGCCCGCCGGTGCGGCTGGCCAAGGGCCCCGAGAGCCCCATGCTCATCTGCTTCCCGTCCCCGATGGCGCTCGCCGGAGCCCAGCAGTACGCGCGGCTCGCCGCGGGCTTCCGGGACGTGCGCGACGTGCATGTCGTCGCCCCGCCCGGCTTCGTGGACGGCGAACCGCTGCCCGTGTCGGTGGACGCCATCGTCGACCACTTCGCGAGGAGCGTGCGGGAGCTGGCGGGCGACACGCCCTTCGTCCTGGCCGGCTACTCCTCCGGCGGCCAGTTCGCGCACGCCACCGCCGGCCGACTGGAAGGCGACGGTGCGCCGCCCGCGGGGGTCGTGCTGCTCGACACCTACCTCCCCCTCGACGGCGACGACGAGCGGGCCACCGGTGCCGCCGACGCAGGCGACGGGCTGTGGGCCCGCATGCTGGACGGAATGATGGCGCGCGAGGACCACTTCGGCGTGTTCTCCACCACCCGGCTGTCGGCGATGGGCCGGTACGGCACCCTCATGCGGCAGTGCGCTCCCGAGGAGATCACGGCACCCGTCCTGTTCGTACGGCCAACGGAGTCGTTCGTCGACGAGAGGGAGGGGACCGGCGGATCCGCGGCCGCCACCGGGGCCGAGGACGACAGCTGGCGCTCCTCCTGGCCGGCCCCGCACACCCTGCGCGAGGTGCGGGGGAATCATTTCACCCTGCTGGAGAGTTCGGCCCGGGCCACCGCCGGGACCGTCGAGGAGTGGCTGCGCTCTCTCCGGGGCGGCGGTTCGTCCTGACCACCGCGCCCCGCGGGGCCGGGCGGATGGTTCGCCGGTCAGTGCGGAGGGGCGCGGCGCCGCCGCCAAGAGCCCTGGCGGGGCCTGGCGGGGCCTGGCGGTGAGCTCGTCGATCCGCCGGGCCCCCGGCCGGGCCCCTGACCGCCGCGCCGTGGTACGGCGACACCGTGACCGGGCAGGAGCGCGAGCCCCGCCGGCCGCCTGAGGAACCGGGCGCCGGCACGCCGTCCCGGGCCGAGTTTCTCGGCCATTGCGGTCCCGTATGCCGTCCCGAAGCGTATCCGGGCCCCAGGCGCGGAAACGCCGGCCTCCGGATACCCGGCGGGACTACGGTGACCAGCGCATTCCGCGGGCTGCCGACCGTATCCGCGCGCCGCCTGCCCCGGTCGGCCGCGGACGTAATCCCGCCTCCGCGCTCGCGGATCCGCCCGGAAAACCCCGGTCTGCCACCCGACCGAAAACCGGCTTCTATACCGCCGAGTAGGACGCTCTTTCAGCCACCCCTGCCACGCCAGGACAACGACAACACCCAGCTCAAGACACCAATCGCCGCTAGAGTGCCAATCCCGGCCATGTGATCAAGACACCTTCGGACATTCAAATCCGTTTGCTATCTTTACCTCTCCCGAGGGGATATGGACGTGTACGGGGGATGGTATGGAAACACGGCCAACGACGCAGCTTGTCGACCGCGAGCGTGAACTGGTCGCGCTCACCGCTTTGCTCAGCGACTCCGCGGGAGGGCGGAGTGGTATCGCTCTGGTCAGTGGACCGACGGGCAGCGGAAAGACGCAGTTAATCCAGACTTTCTGTAAACAAGCGGAGGCGACCGGTGCGACCGTACTGACCGCGGCCGCCTCTCCGGCGGAGCAGGACGTCTCGCTCGGTGTGATGGACCAGCTCTTCAGGAGCGAGGAGCTGCCGCTGGAGCTGCGGGACCGGGTCAGCGAGCTGCTGACGGAGGAGCTGTCCGCCAGCCGGGGCCGCGATCCCATCCTGGCGAGCCAGCCGAGCATCACGGTGGCCCACGGGCTGCGGTCGGTCCTGCTGGAGCTCGGCAGACGCGGGCCCGTCGTCCTGAGCATCGACGACCTCCAGTTCGCGGACGGCCCGTCCTTGCAGATGCTGCTGTTCCTCCAGCGCAGGACGAAGGCGTCGCGCACGCTGCTGCTGCTCGCCGAGGAGTCCACGACCCGCTCGCCGCACCCGGTGTTCCACGCGGAGCTGTTCCGGCAGCCCAACTGCCGCAAGATCCGCCTGCGGATGCTCTCCCGCGCCAGCACCCGCGCCGTGATCGCGGCGAGACTCGGCCCGGCCAAGGCGGTCGAGCTGACCGACACCTACCACGAGGCGTCGGGCGGCAGTCCGCTCTTCCTGTCCGCGCTGCTCGACGACTACGAGGCGGCCCACCGCACGACCGCCGGCGACCACCGGAACGAACCGTCCATCCCCGACGAGGCGTTCCGCAACGCGCTGACGGGATGCCTGTTCCTGGCGAGCCCCGCGGTGCTCGACGTCGCGCGCACCGTGGCCGCGGCGGGCGAGGTCATGCCCTCGGCGTCCATCGCCCACATCCTCGGCCGGAACACCGCCACCGTCGAGCACGCGGTCGCCACGCTCACCGCCACCGGCCTCCTGAACGCCGGCCGGTTCCGCCACCCCACGGCGCGTACGGCCATCCTGGAGCAGGTGCCCCCGGACCGGCGGCAAGAGCTGCACCTGCGGGTCGCGACCGTGCTCCAGAACGAGGGCACGCCGCCCGTGGCCGTCGCCGATCAGCTTCTCGCGGCGGGCAAGGCCCCCGAGAGCTGGATGATCAGCGTGCTGAGGGACGCGGCCCGCGCCGGACTGGCCGCGGGCCGGACGGAGACGGCCGGCGAATATCTCAGGCTCGCGCTCACGTACGGCACGAACAGCCGCCAGCTCGCCGCGCTCATCGCGGACCGTACGCGCATCGACTGGCGGAAGTCACCCCTGCGCGCGATGCGCCACACCACCTGGCTCAAGGACGCGCTGCGCCGCGGGCACCTGTCGGGGCAGGACTCCGGCCTGCTGATCCACAACCTGCTCTGGCACGGCCGGTACGCCGAGGCGCGCGAGTCGCTGGCGCTGTGGGAGAAGAACGAGGCGGAAGACCACGGCGCCCCCTCGGAGGAGCTGTCGGCCTTCCACTGCTGGGTCGCGTACACGCATCCCTCGCTGACCCCCGCCACCGGGAACGCCCCGGGGGCCGGGGGAGCGGCGGACCCGGCGGGGGCCGCGGGCGGCCGGCCGGGGAACGGGGCGACGGCCACGGACGTCCGGGCCGCCGTCGAGCCGGTGGGGTCGCTGGGCCGCAAGGCGATCACCGAGCTGGCCCGGCTGCTCGGCCAGGGCGTCGACGACGACACGGTGACGTCCGCGGAAGGCGTCCTGCACAGCGTCAGCCTGGACGACGACAGCCTCGTACCGCTCCACACGGCGCTGCTCACCCTGCTCTACGCCGACCGCCCCGACAAGGCGGCGGCCTGGTCGGAGGAGCTGCTGAAGGTCGCGGCGGCGCACGGGTCGGCGTCCTGGCAGGCGCTGTTCGCGGCGGTCCGCGCGGAGGCGGCGCTCCGGCAGGGGGACATGGCGACGGCCGTTCGGTACGGGGAGGCCGCGCTGAGGCACCTCCCTCCCACCGGCTGGGGGGTGGCGCTCGGCGGCACGCTGGCCATCCTGATCCTGGCCAACACCTACATGGGGCGGCACGAACAGGCAGTGGAGTACATACGGCTGCCGGTGCCGGACACGCTCTTCGAGGGCCGGTACGGGCTGCCCTACCTCTACGCGCGCGGGCAGTTCCACCTGTCGCGGAACAGGCCCACCGCCGCGCTGACCGATTTCGAGAGCTGCGGGCGGCTGATGGACGCCTGGGACCTCGACCTGCCGTCATTCGTGCCCTGGCGCGGCGGCGCGGCGGAAGCGGCGCTGGCCCTCGGGCAGCACGGGAAGGCGCGGTCCCTCATCGAGGACCAGGCGAGCCGCACCGGCACACATCTGCCGAGCACCAGGGGCGCCTCACTGCGCGTGCTGGCCGCGACATCGGACCTGAAGGAGCGCCCGGCGCTGCTGCACCAGGCGATCCGGCTGCTCCACCCGGACATCAGCCGGTTCGAGCTGGCCCGCGCGCTGTCCGATCTCAGCGACGCCCACCGGCAGTCGGGCGATGACGGCCAGGCCAGAACGCTGGCGGACAACGCGGCGGAGATGCTGCGGTCGTGCTCCGCCGCCGCGGAGTGGGAGCGGCCCTCGCCGGTACCGGCGCCCGCGCGCCCGCCGCTGCCCGCGGCGGCGACCGGAGAAACGCAGGCCGGGCCCGACGGCGCCGAGCTGCTGACGGAAGCGGAGCGACGGGTCGCCGAGCTCGCCGCACTGGGCTCCACCAACCGGGCGATCGGCCGCAAACTGTACATCACGACCAGCACCGTGGAGCAGCATCTCACGCGCGTCTACCGGAAGCTGAGCGTCAGCCGACGGGCGGACCTGGCGGAGCGGCTCAACATCGTCTCGCCGGACGACGCCGAATCGGCCTGATCCCGCGAGGCCCCGTCCCCGCGGGCCCTGACCGCCGGCCGGGGGCCCGCCGCCGCGGGTCCCGTCGGCCGCGGGCGGGGCCTATGGCCCGTAGCTCCACTCCAGATAGCACTCGATCTCGTCGGCGGCACGTCGCGCGCCTCCCGCACGGCGCACCCGCCGTTGGAACTCCCGGACGGAGCGGGTGATGTCGGGGTCCTCCACGACGGCGGCGACGGCGTCGGCCAGCGCGGCGAAGTCGGCGTCCTCGGGGGCGACCTGGACGCCGAGGCCGAGTTCGGTGACCCGGTCGGCCACCGCGCGCTGCCAGCGCGACGTCGGCACGAGGACCAGCGGGGTGTTGAAGTACAGCGACTCTATGACGTTGTTCGGATCCGCGTGGCAGACGACCGCTGCCGCCCGGCGCAGCACCACGGCCTGGGGCACGTTCTCGTGGACCTCCACGACGGAGGGCTGCCCGCCTTCCGGGAACAGGGTCTCCGGATCACCGTCCGCCGCGATCACCAGATGGAACGGTTTCTCGGCGAAGGCGGCGGCACAGCCGTGGAGGAAATTTTGGGGATCTCCGGTGAATGTATGGTCGAGGGTGAGGAACACGATGGGCCGGTCCGTGGCCGGCGGCACCCACCGTTCGGCCATCGTGCGCTCGGGTATGCAGGGCCCGACGAAAACCACGTGGCCGTCGAAGTGGTCACTGTCGGCCTGGAACTCCGGGGGCAGGAGCACTATCGACAGGGGTTCGGGCTTCGTATGGAAGTCGCGCGGGGATATACCGGCCTTTCCCGCCGGCGAGAGGAACCGGAGAAGCCGCTCTCGGACGCGGGCGGGCAGGGTTTCGACGCAGGCGGCGCTGTCGGCGTCCGGCATCGCCCGGGGCGCTTCGTCGCCGCCGACGACCATGTCGCCGTGGGCGAACGACGGGAGTATCTGCACGGCGGGCCGGTTCCAGCGGCTCGTCAGGAGGCGGGCGGTGATCCGCGCCGACGCGTCGTAGAGCACCAGGTCGGGTATGTCGTCGACGAGTGCGGCGTGGATGTCCTCGGCGCAGTCGAGGGTGTCCGCGACCGAGACGGGGTCGGCCGTGCCGCCGCACGCCCAGGTGTCCACCTCCAGACCGTAGGTGGGGCAGGACTCGTGCACGAGGACGTCGACGCCGGCGGCGACGGCGCGCGGGGCGAAGTCCCGGGTCGTCACGTAGGTGATCCGGTGTCCGCGGCGGCGCAGTTCCTGGGCGATCGGCAGCGTCGAGCGGGTCCGCCGCTCGGCTGGGGCATTCAGGATGACGATGCTGTAGCGCGGCGTGGGGAATTCGTCAGTCATGACGACGTCCTCCCCTGCCCATGGCCACCGCGGCGCGGATGGTTGTCGGCTCACGCACTATCGGATCGCATCCTGTGATCGGGCGCCGGGGCTTATCCCGCACAAGGCGCCACGCGAACGTTCGCACTCTTACAATCGAATGCTTCGACTGTAATCGACGGCCCACGGAACGACATACCCCCTCACCCCCCTAAGGGGGTGCGTATTGGCGCATTCTCGCCAGCTTTCCCGGCTTATTCGGTCGAGTCCCGCCGGAAACGTTTACCGGACTTCGAGAGGTGATGCCGTCCCGATTCGGGGGACAGCATGCCGGTCGGTGCGCTATCCGAATGTATCGTGCGATACCCGCAAGGAGCGGGCCGGCCGGCTCCGGGAGCGTGGCGCCGGGGAACGGATGCGGCCCCGCCGGCCACCCCCCGCCGGCGATCACCCTCGGTTACTATGGTCACTTCATGCCGGAGGCGGACGCCAGGTGCGCGACGGCCGTTCACGAGCTTGCTGGAGAGACAGGGAGGACCGCATGTCAGTCGGGACTCCCCGGTCCCTTCCCGGGGGCGGCGACGGGACAGGCCCGTGCGGGGCACCCGTGAGCGCGTCCGTGGGCCGCGAGGACGAAGAGGCGGGTGGCCTGGGAAAGTGCTGAGAGAGGTCACCGCGACCCGCTACATCGAGCCTCTCCGCACCGGCGGCTCCGTCCCCGGTGTCGTCGAGGCCGACGACCTGGGTACGTACGTCGTCAAGTTCACGGGCTCCGCGCAGGGCCGCAAGGCGCTGGTCGCCGAGATGATCGTGGGGGAGCTGGCGCGGGCGCTCGGGCTGCGCGTGCCCGAGCTGGTCCTGGCCCGCTTCGACCCGGCGCTCGGCGCGCACGAGCCGCACCAGGAGGTGCGGGACCTGCTGCACGCCAGCGCGGGACTCAACCTCGGCATGGACTACCTGCCGGGCGCCCGGGACTTCACGCCCGAGGTGGCGAAGTCGTTCCCGGTCGGCTCCCTGGAGGCGGGCCGGATCGTCTGGCTGGACGCCCTCACCGTCAACGTCGACCGCACGGTCCACAGCTCCAACCTCATGGTCTGGCCCACCCTCGGCACGGCGCCGGCCCGCCTGTGGCTGATCGACCACGGGGCGGCCCTCGTCTTCCACCACCGCTGGGACACCTCCGCGCCGGAGAAGTCCTACGACTTCCGCCACCACGCCCTCGGCCACTGCGCGCCGGACGTACGGGCCGCCGACGCCGAGCTGGCACCGAAGGTCACCGACACGCTCCTGCGGCAGGTCGTCGCCGAGGTGCCCGACGCCTGGCTGGAGGGAGAGCCGGGGTTCGCGACGCCGGACGAGGTGCGCGGCGCGTACGTCGACTACCTGTCCGCGCGCGTGAAGGCGTCCGGCGAGTGGCTGCCCACGGACTTCCCCAGCCGTGAGGAGCTCGCCGCCGAGGAGGCGCGCCGCGCGGCGCGGACCCGGCAGGGCCGGCCGGACTGGCTGAAGCGGGTCCCCGACCTGCACGGCAAGCCGGCCGCGGAACAGGATTGGTCGGTGCACCTGGGATGACGGACGCGCGGACGGACGTACGGCGGGTCGAGATCGAGTACTGCACCCGGTGCCGCTGGCTGCCGCGGGCGGCCTGGCTGGCGCAGGAGCTGCTGACCACGTTCGAGGCCGAACTGACGGAGCTCGCGCTCAAGCCCGGAACGGGCGGGGTCTTCGTCGTCCGGGTGAACGGGGAGGTGGTCTGGGACCGCCGTGAGCAGGGCTTCCCGGAGCCCACGGCCGTGAAGCGGGCGGTGCGCGACCGGATCGCGCCGGGGAAGTCCCTCGGCCACGCGGACCGCGCGGACGCCTGACGCACGCGCCCCCGGTGCTGTGCGGTACCGGAGGCGCGGGCGGCTGGGCGCGGGGGATCAGCCCTTGAGCTGCTCGTACGCCGGCAGGGTGAGGAAGTCGGCGTAGTCCTCGTCGAGGGAGACCTTCAGCAGCAGGTCGTGGGCCTCCTGCCAGTGGCCGGCCGCGAACGCCTCGTCGCCGATCTCGGCGCGGACGGCGTCCAGCTCCTTGGCGGCGACCTCGCGGGCCAGGTCGGCGGTGACCTTCTCGCCGTTGTCGAGGACGACCCCGGCGTTGATCCACTGCCAGATCTGCGAGCGGGAGATCTCGGCGGTGGCCGCGTCCTCCATCAGGTTGAAGATGGCGACGGCGCCGAGGCCCCGCAGCCACGCCTCGATGTACCGGATGCCCACCTGCACGGCGTTGACCAGGCCCGCGTACGTCGGCTTGGCGTCGAGCGCGTCGATGGCGATCAGGTCGGCGGCCTTGACGTCGACGTCCTCGCGCAGCCGGTCCTTCTGGTTCGGCTTGTCGCCCAGGACCTTGTCGAAGGACTCCATGGCGATCGGCACCAGGTCGGGGTGGGCGACCCAGGAGCCGTCGAAACCGTCGTTCGCCTCGCGGTCCTTGTCGGCGCGGACCTTCTCGAAGGCGACCTTGTTCACCTCGGGGTCCTTGCGGGACGGGATGAACGCGGCCATGCCGCCGATGGCGTGCGCGCCGCGCTTGTGGCAGGTGCGCACGAGGAGTTCGGTGTACGCCCGCATGAACGGGGCGGTCATCGTCACCGCGTTGCGGTCCGGCAGGACGAACTTGGCGCCGCCGTCACGGAAGTTCTTGACGATGGAGAACAGGTAGTCCCAGCGGCCCGCGTTCAGCCCGGCGGCGTGGTCGCGCAGCTCGTAGAGGATTTCCTCCATCTCGTACGCCGCCGTGATCGTCTCGATCAGGACGGTGGCGCGGACGGTGCCCTGCGGGATGCCGACGTAGTCCTGGGCGAAGACGAAGATCTCGTTCCAGAGGCGGGCCTCCAGGTGCGACTCCGTCTTCGGCAGGTAGAAGTACGGGCCCTTGCCCAGGTCCAGCAGGCGCTGGGCGTTGTGGAAGAAGTACAGGCCGAAGTCGACCAGGGCGCCGGGGACCGGCACCCCGCGCTCGTCGACCAGGTGCCGCTCGTTCAGGTGCCAGCCGCGCGGGCGCATGACGACGGTCGCCAGCTCCTCGTCGGGCCGCAGGGCGTAGGACTTGCCGGTCCGCTCGTCCGTGAAGTCGATCTCGCGCTTGTAGGCGTCGATCAGGTTGAGCTGGCCGAGGACGACGTTCTCCCAGGTGGGCGCCGAGGCGTCCTCGAAGTCCGCGAGCCAGACCCTGGCGCCCGAGTTGAGGGCGTTGATGGTCATCTTGCGGTCGGTCGGGCCGGTGATCTCGACGCGGCGGTCCTGAAGGGCGGCCGGGGCGGGGGCCACCTTCCAGGAGTCGTCCTCGCGGACCGAGGCGGTCTCCGGGAGGAAGTCGAGCGTGGAGGTGCGGGCGATCTCGGCGCGGCGCTCCGCGCGGCGGGTGAGGAGCTCGTCACGCCGGGGCGTGAACCGTCGGTGCAGCTCTGCCACGAAGGCGAGCGCAGCCTCGGTGAGGACCTCCTCCTGCCGGGGCAGGGGCTCGGCGTCGACGATGGCCAGCGGGGACGGCGCTGGTGCGGACATGAGCTGTCACTTCCTTCAGCGAGCTTCGTGGCACGGGGTGTCAGGGGCCCGGACAGGGCGGTCGGCGCCCCGCAGAGCGGTCGGGCGCTTCTGAACAGTGGATAGTAGTTTCCTCATGGTGGAAGTTCAATGGTTTGTTGATGTCGAGATTCTCTGAATCGAGGGAAGGTGGCGCAGGGTGCCACGCTCCTCACTCAAGGTGGACCAGGTCCTCCTCGGTGTCGATGTCATAGGGCCGGGCCACATCCCCGCACTCGACGAGCGCGACCGACTCCTCGTGCTCCTTCAGGTAGGCGCGTGCCCCCCGGTCCCCGGTCGCAGTCGCGGCGATGCCGTCCCAGTGCGCCGCACCGAAGAGCACGGGGTGCCCGCGCACCCCCGCGTACGCGGCCGAGACCAGCGACGTCTCGTCCCGGTAGGCGGCCCGTACCCGCGCCACCGCCTCCGGGCCGATGCCGGGCTGGTCCACGAGCGACACCAGCGCCGCCCGCGCCCCGGTCCCGGCCAGTGAGGCGAGCCCCGCCCGCAGCGACGTCCCCATTCCCCGCTCCCACGCGGGGTTGTCCACGAGCACGCATCCGTCGAGCGCGGCGCGTCGGCGTACCGCGTCGGCGCGCGCCCCCAGCACCACGTGCACACGGGAGCATCCGGCGGTCCGCAGGGCGGCGACCGCGTGTTCGACAAGGAGTCGCCCCCGGTGTTCCAGCAGCGCCTTCGGGCGGCCGCCGAGCCGTCGTCCGCCCCCGGCGGCGAGGAGCAGCCCGGCGACCTGGTCTTCGTTGTCCGTCATGGCTCCTGCATACCCGACCGTGCGCCGGGCGGGAGGACGCGGCGCAACCCGGCAGGGTGAGCGCCCGGTTTCGTGAGGCTGAATTTCGGTCCTCACGGTGGCGCGTCGCCTGCCGGGTGGCGTTTACTGACCCGCGTCCCCCGCGCCCGCCCAGCGCTTTGGGGGGCGCGCGGCGCAAGGACGGCGTGGAGGCGCACAACGGCGTGCGAGGGGGAGGGGCTGTGTTGCGGAGCGTCGAACAGGGGTCGGAGCAGAGGCAGGTCGCCGCCGGCGGCGGCGAGGACGTGAGGGTGGCGGAGCTGCGGACCGCCGTGTCCCGGTTACGCCGTCAGCTCGCGGCACTCCCGGCCGAGTTCCCCGACCGGGTCATCGCCGAGGAGGAGCTCGCTGCCCTCGCCGCGATGGCGGCGCACGGCGTCCCCGAGGTGCCGCGGCTGCGCCGCTCCCTGCTGCTGATCGCCGGGGCGATCGGTTCCGTCAGCGCTCTGTCGAGGGGACTGACCGACGTCCGCCACGCCGTGGAGCTGTTCGGGGAGCCGCCGCGACGGCGCTGAGGCGGCGCTGAGACGGCGGCGGACGGCTGCCGGCCGGCGGGGGCGGGGTCCCGGGCCAGTGTCCGCGAGGGCCCCGCGAACCGTGGTCGTCGACCTCCGTCGCCGGCCTGGCGCGAGGGCGGTCAACGGGGGCGCGGGAGCCCGCCGGTGCGAGGCTGGTTCAGGCCGCGCGTGAGGCCGACGGCGCGGCCGGCCCCCGGGGCGCGCGGCCGCCGCCCGGACCCGGGGAGGACGTGCGGCCCGGCCGCCGGATCACCGCGGCGCGCGGGCCGCCGCCCTGGGCCTCAGCCGGCCGGGTTGCCGTTCGAGGTGATGAGGGCCTCCGACAGCTCGGCCGCCACCTGCTGGAGCACCGGCACGATCTTCTCCGTCGCCGCCTCCGTGACACGGCCGGCCGGCCCGGAGATCGAGATGGCCGCGGCGGTGGGGGAGTCGGGTACGGGGACGGCCAGGCAGCGGACGCCGATCTCCTGCTCGTTGTCGTCGATCGCGTACCCCTGCCGCCGCACGTCCTCCAGCGCCGCCAGGAACCCCTCCGGCGTGGTGATCGTCTTGTCGGTCGCGGCGGGCATGCCGGTCCGGGCGAGCAGCGCCCGCACCTCCTCCGGCGGGAAGCCGGACAGCAGCGCCTTGCCGACGCCGGTGGAGTGCGGCAGGACGCGCCGGCCGACCTCGGTGAACATGCGCATCGAGTGCTTGGACGGCACCTGGGCGACGTACACGATCTCGTCACCGTCGAGCAGCGCCATGTTCGCCGTCTCGCCGGTCTCCTCCACCAGGCGGGCCAGGTAGGGGCGCGCCCAGGTGCCCAGCAGCCGGGAGGCCGACTCGCCGAGCCGGATCAGGCGCGGGCCGAGCGCGTAGCGGCGGTTGGGCTGCTGGCGTACGTAACCGCAGGCCACCAGGGTGCGCATCAGGCGGTGGATGGTGGGCAGCGGAAGACCGCTGCTCGCGGACAGTTCGCTCAGGCCGACCTCCCCGCCCGCGTCCGCCATCCGTTCGAGCAGGTCGAAGGCGCGCTCCAGGGACTGGACGCCACCGCTGGCGGAGGACCTGGCGGTGTCGGTGGTGCTGGCGCTGGACGTCGGCACGGCGCGTTCCTTTCGGGGCTGGCGGAGGGCAGAAGCCTACCCGGCAGACGGTTGACTCCCCGCTTGTACATAGCTACGTTCTGCTTGCCGGAATTCTAATTCCGCTTTGTGGAAACGTCCAGGGGTTGTTCCTGCCGGCGTGCCCGCGAAAAGTGTGCCCTTGACGGGGCCGAAGAGGGAGTGAAGACTCCTTCAACAGAACGTTGAAATCCGTTGTGTGACGGTTGATCCCGTTTCCCGTGAGGGATCCCGGCGGCAGACCGCCCGGGGGCGGACCCGGCAGACCAACGGCGGCAAGAGAGGGGTTCGGGTGTCCGACGCTGAACTGGTGCTGCGCTCGACGCGTGTCATCACTCCCGAGGGGACGCGCGCCGCTTCGGTCCACGTGACCGGAGGGACGATCACGGCCGTGCTGCCGTACGACGCACCCGTCCCGGACGGCGCCCGCCTGGAGGACGTCGGCGACCACGTCGTCCTGCCCGGCCTGGTCGACACCCACGTGCACGTCAACGACCCCGGCCGCACCGAGTGGGAGGGCTTCTGGACCGCCACCCGCGCCGCGGCGGCCGGCGGCATCACCACCCTCGTCGACATGCCGCTGAACTCGCTCCCGCCCACCACGACGGTCGACAACCTGCGCGTCAAGCGGAAGGTGGCCGCCGACAAGGCCCACATCGACGTCGGCTTCTGGGGCGGCGCCCTGCCCGACAACGTGGCGGACCTGCGTCCGCTGCACGAGGCCGGCGTCTTCGGCTTCAAGTGCTTCCTGTCGCCGTCGGGCGTGGACGAGTTCCCGCACCTGGACCAGGAGCAGCTCGCCCGGTCGATGGCCGAGATCGCCTCCTTCGGCGGCCTGCTCATCGTGCACGCCGAGGACCCGCACCACCTCGCCGCCGCCCCGCAGCAGGGCGGCCCCAAGTACGCCCACTTCCTCGCCAGCCGCCCGCGCGACGCCGAGGACACGGCCATCGCCAGCCTGATCGCGCAGGCGAAGCGGTTCGACGCGCGCGTGCACATCCTCCACCTCTCCTCCAGCGACGCGCTGCCGCTGATCGCCGAGGCCCGGGCCGAGGGCGTCCGCGTCACCGTGGAGACCTGCCCGCACTACCTCGCCCTCACCGCCGAGGAAGTACCGGACGGAGCCAGCGAGTTCAAGTGCTGCCCGCCCATCCGCGAGGCCGCCAACCAGGATCTGCTGTGGCAGGCGCTGGCCGACGGCACCATCGACTGCGTCGTCACCGACCACTCGCCCTCCACGCCCGACCTGAAGACGGACGACTTCGCCACCGCTTGGGGCGGCATCTCCGGCCTCCAGCTCAGCCTGGCGGCGGTGTGGACCGCGGCCCGCAAGCGCGGGCACTCCCTGGAGGACGTCGTGCGCTGGATGTCGACCGCCACCGCCGGGCTGGTGGGCCTGGACCGCAAGGGCGCCATCGAGCCGGGCCGCGACGCCGACTTCGCCGTCGTCGCCCCCGACGAGACCTTCACCGTCGACCCGGCGGCCCTCCAGCACCGCAACCGCGTCACCGCCTACGCGGGCCGCACCCTGCACGGCGTCGTCAAGTCCACCTGGCTGCGCGGTGAGCGCATCGTGGCGGACGGCGCCTTCACCGAGCCGAAGGGGCGGCTTCTGACCCGGACGCCCTGAGCGCACCCGCCGGCGTCCCTCCCGACCATCCGCATCCGCGAACGCACCGACTCCCGAAAGGCAGGACCTGATCACCGTGACGGCGATTCCCAGCTTCACCGGCGACGCGAACCCCTACGGAGGCGGTGACCCGTACGCGGACTACCGCACCGCCGACCTCCCCTTCACCCAGTACGCCAACCTCGCCGACCGCCGGCTCGGCGCCGGTGTGATCGCCGCCAACGACGAGTTCTTCGCCCAGCGCGAGAACCTGCTGGTGCCCGAGCGCGCCGAGTTCGACCCCGAGCACTTCGGGCACAAGGGCAAGGTCATGGACGGCTGGGAGACCCGCCGGCGCCGCGGCGTGTCCGCCGAGCACCCCTGGCCGACCGAGGACGACCACGACTGGGCGCTGGTCCGCCTCGGCGCGCCCGGCGTGATCCGCGGCATCGTCGTCGACACCGCCCACTTCCGCGGCAACTACCCGCAGGCGGTCTCCGTCGAGGGCACCTGCGTCCCGGGCTCCCCGTCGCCCGAGGAACTCCTCGCCGACGACGTGAAGTGGACGACGCTCGTCCCGCGCACCGCGATCGGCGGCCACGCGGCGAACGGCTTCGCCGTCGAGGCCGAGCAGCGCTTCACCCACCTGCGCCTCAACCAGCACCCCGACGGCGGCATAGCCCGCCTGCGCGTGTACGGCGAGGTCGTCCCCGACCCGAAGTGGCTCGCGGCGCTCGGCACCTTCGACGTGGTCGCCCTGGAGAACGGCGGCCAGGTCGAGGACGCCTCCAACCTCTTCTACTCGCCCGCCACCAACACCATCCAGCCGGGCCGCTCCCGCAAGATGGACGACGGCTGGGAGACCCGCCGCCGCCGCGACCAGGGCAACGACTGGATCCGCTACCGGCTGGTGGACCGCTCGCAGATCCGCGCCATCGAGATCGACACCGCCTACCTCAAGGGCAACTCGGCCGGCTGGGCGTCGGTGTCGGTCAAGGACGGTGAGGACGGCGAGTGGCGCGAGGTGCTCCCGCGCACCCGGATGCAGCCCGACACCAACCACCGCTTCGTCCTGCCGGAGCCGGCCGTCGGCACCCACGCGCGCGTGGACATCTTCCCCGACGGGGGCATCTCCCGCCTGCGCCTGTTCGGCTCGCTGACCGAGGACGGCGCGGCCCGCCTCGCCGCCCGCCACCAGGAACTGGGCGGCTGACCCACCCCGACCCGCGGGGCGCCCCGGCCTGACAGCACCGGGGCGCCCCGCGCGCCTCACCTCACCCCGCGGCGGCTCGTGCCGCGCGCGGGCTCATGCCGCCTGACCGCCGTCCACGGCGAACTCCGCGCCCGTCACATACGTGGCCCCGGCCAGGTACGCGACGAGCGACGCCACCTCGTCGGCCGACCCGTACCGGCCCAGCGCGGTCATCGCCGCCTGGCCCTCCGCCCAGGGGCTGTCCGCCGGGTTCATGTCGGTGTCGATCGGGCCCGGATGCACGATGTTCGCCGTGATCCCGCGCGGGCCCAGCTCCCGGGCCAGCGCCTTGGTGAGGCCCACCAGGGCGGCTTTGCTCATCGCGTACAGCGTCCCGCCGGGGCCCGGCACCCGCAGGGTTATGCAACTGCCCACGGTGATGATCCGGCCGCCCTCCGCCATCCGCGCCGCGGCGGCCTGCGAGGCGAGGAAGACCCCGCGCACGTTGACCGCGAGGACCCGGTCGACATCGGTGAGCGACAGGCTCTCCAGCGGACCCATCAGTCCCACGCCCGCGTTGTTCACCAGGATGTCCAGACGGCCCCCGAACGCCGCCGCCGTCCGCTCCACGGCGCCCGCCGCCTCGCCCGCGTCGGCGGAGTCCGCGCGCAGCGCGACCGCCCGGCGCCCCAGCGCCTCGACGGCCCGTACGACGTCCTCGGCCGCGTCCTTCCCGTTGACGTAGGTCACGGCCACGTCCGCGCCCTGACGGGCCAGCCGCAGCGCCGTCGCCGCGCCGATGCCCCGGCTGCCGCCGGTGACGAGGGCGGCCTTGCCGGCGAGGTCCTCGCGGACGGCCGCCTGAGCGTCTTCTTGGTGGTGCACGTAAGAGTTCATGCGCCCATTCCAGCGGCCGCCGGGCCCGGCGCGCTAGCGGTGAACGGACGTGGACGCCCGTCCGCACGGGCATGCACGCCCCGCCGACGGCCACCGGCCCCGGCCGCACCCGGCCGCACGGACGGAACTCCCGGCCCGCCCTCCCGCGTTCTCCCGTCGTGACACTTCGGCAAGAGATCGTCGGCAACGCCATGCAGATGGCGGTCGTCCGCCTGCGTCCCGGGCAGACCGTGTACTGCGAGGCCGGCAAGTTCCTGTTCAAGACGGCGAACGTGACGATGGAGACCCGCCTGAGCGGCCCGTCGAACGGCGGCGCGCGGCAGTCCGCGTCCGGCGCGGGCGGCCTGCTGCGCCAGGCCATGGGCACCGCCATGCAGGTCGGCCAGCGCGTCCTGGCCGGGGAGTCGCCGGCCTTGCAGTACTTCACCGCCCAGGGCGACGAGGGCACCGTCGGCTTCGCGGGCGTGCTGCCCGGCGAGATGCGGGCTCTGGAACTGGACGGCACGCGCGCGTGGTTCGCCGAGAAGGACGCCTTCGTCGCCGCCGAGTCCACCGTCGACTTCGGCATCGCCTTCCAGGGCGGGCGCACCGGCACGAGCGGCGGCGAGGGCTTCGTCCTGGAGAAGTTCACCGGGCACGGCACGGTGATCATCGCGGGCGCCGGCAACTTCATCGACCTCGACCCCGCCGACTTCGGCGGCCGCATCGAGGTCGACACCGGCTGCGTCGTCGCCTTCGAGGAGGGCATCCGGTACGGCGTCCAGCGCGTCGGCGGCCTCAACCGCCAGGGCCTGATGAACGCCGTCTTCGGCGGCGAGGGCCTGTCCCTGGCCGCCCTGGAGGGCCAGGGCCGCGTGATCCTCCAGTCCCTGACCATCGAGAGCCTGGCCAACGCCCTGAAGAAGGCCCAGGGCGGCGACAAGCAGGGCCCGGCCGGCGGACTGTTCTCCACACACGCCGGGTGAGGGGCCGCCCGGGTGCCGGGCCGGGGCGGCAGGTTAACCGCCCGCGAACACACGGGAGTTGGGGTGAACTTCTGTCGCTTGTCGTTGACATGACAGCGTCTACGCGCGTCATCATGACGCCATGAGATTCCCCCCACGCGCCACTCGGATCGGCGCCGCAGCCGCCCTCCTGGCCGCCCTCCTCACGGGCGGCACCGTCTCCGCGACCACGGCCGCCGCCGCCCCCGCGGCGGTCGGCAGCATCTGCTACAGCGCCCTGCCCTCCCAGGCCCACGACACGCTCGACCTGATCGAGCAGGGCGGGCCCTTCCCGTACCGGCAGGACGGCACGGTCTTCCAGAACCGGGAAGGCATCCTGCCCTCCCAGCCGACGGGCTACTACCACGAGTACACCGTGATCACGCCCGGTTCCTCCACGCGCGGCGCGCGCCGCATCGTCACGGGTGAGGAGTACCGGGAGGACTACTACACCGCCGACCACTACGCCTCGTTCGACCTGGTGAAGTACGGCTGCTGAGCGCCGCCGCACCGCCCGGCCCCGCGGACCCGCACGGAAGGCGTCCGCGGGCAGGCGCCCCGGCGCCGGGCGACGGGAACCGAGACGACCGGTGACTCCCCGGCACCGGGGCGGTCCCCCGTCTCCCTCCGGCGCGGGGCGCCGGCCCGGCGGCGGGCTCCCGCGTTCAGCGGGGCGTCCGGGACCCGGCGGCGCACAGGGCGAAGCCCAGCGCGAGCAGCGCCACGCTCGCGTAGACCTCGTAGCCGTCGAGGAAGCCGATCCGCCGCACCACACCCCAGCGCAGATCGGTGACCTCGTGCAGCAGGCCCATCACGCCCTGCGTCAGGGCGAGGAATCCCAGCAGTCCAAGTAGCCGCTTCATGCCCTGACCCTCGCCCGGCCGGCCGCCGCTCCGCATCGGCCGCGGGGCGAGACGGCGCCGACGAAAGCAGCCGGTCTCCGCGGCCGCGCGGGCCGGAAGTCGCCGGCGGCGCGACTTCGGTCGGCCGGCCCCGGCGAAGGAGGGTGGGCCGGGCCGCCCGTGCGTAGATTTGTCGACCGTGACAGCCGACAGTACGCAGCAGACAGGCCCGGCCTTCGAGGGACGCCGGTGGCTGTTCCCGTCCGCCCTGGTCCATGAACTCGTCCCGGACACGGGGCGGCCCGGACGGCCGCCCCGGCGCACGGCGCGCGACTGGGTGGTCGACTTCACCTGCTTCCTGCTGGCCGTCGGCCTCGGCCTCGCCGGCGCGGACACCGTGTCCGGCGACCCCGGCACCCCGGACGCCGTGGCCGCCGCCGACCAGGTGCTGGGCGCGCTCGCCTGCGCCGCCCTGTGGCTGCGCCGCCGCCTGCCGGTCGCGCTCGCGGTCGTGCTGACGCCCGTCGGCATGGTGTCCCTCACCGCGTCCGGAGCGGCCCTGCTCTCCCTGTTCACGCTCGCCGTCCACCGGCCCTTCCGCTACACGGCGTGGATCGGCGGCGTCAACGTCGTCACCATCCCGCTCTACGTCTGGCTGCACCGGGATCCCGGGCTCCCCTTCGCCGCGGACGTCGTGCTGACCGCCCTGCTCACCGTCTCGGCCATCGGCTGGGGCCTGTTCGTCCGCGCCAAGCGGCAGCTCATGCTGAGCCTGCGCGACCGCGCCCGGCGTGCCGAGACGGAGGCGCGGCTGCGCGCCGAACAGGCCCAGCGGCTGGCCCGGGAGGCCATCGCCCGGGAGATGCACGACGTCCTCGCGCACCGGCTGACGCTGCTGAGCGTCCACGCGGGCGCCCTGGAGTTCCGCCCCGACGCGCCCCGCGCGGAGATCGTCCGGGCGGCCGGTGTGATCCGGGAGAGCGCGCACGAGGCCCTCCAGGACCTGCGGGAGATCATCGGCGTGCTGCGGGCGGGCGAACCGGACGATGCCGGGGGCCGCCCGCAGCCGACCCTCGCCGCGCTGGACACCCTGGTCGACGAGTGCCGCCGGGCCGGCATGAAGGTCGCCCTCGACAGCCGGGTCGCCGACCCCGCGGCCGTGCCCGCCGCCGTGGGCCGGACGGTCTACCGCATCGCCCAGGAAGCCCTGACCAACGCCCGCAAGCACGCCCCCGGAACCGAGGTGACGGTGTCCGTCACCGGAGCCCGGGGCGAGGGCCTGGCCATCGTCGTGCGCAACTCCCCGCCCGAGGGCGACGTCCCGCCCGTCCCCGGCTCCGGCCAGGGGCTGATCGGCCTGACCGAGCGCGCCACGCTGGCCGGCGGGCGGCTGGAGCACGGCGCGGAGGCGGACGGCGGATTCGCCCTGCGGGCCTGGCTCCCCTGGAACTGAGCCGTCCGCCGCGCGGCGCGTCCCTGCTCGGGTGCCGCCGCGCCGCACGCCCCGCGGGGTTCCCGCGCGCGGCCCACCCCCCGGGTGGTGCCGGAACGCCGCCGGGCCCGCCCCCTCGCCCGCGACCGTGATTACGTGAGGCCATGACTACGATCAGACTGCTGCTCGTCGACGATGATCCGCTGGTGCGGGCCGGGCTGTCCTTCATGCTGGGCGGCGCCGACGACATCGAGATCGTCGGTGAGGCCGCCGACGGCGCGGAGGTCGCGGCACTGGTCGAGCGCACCCGCCCGGACGTCGTCCTGATGGACATCCGGATGCCGGCCGTGGACGGACTGACCGCCACGGAACTGCTGCTGGTCCGCGAGGACGCCCCGCAGGTGGTGGTCCTCACCACCTTCCACGCCGACGAGCAGGTGCTGCGCGCCCTGCGCGCGGGTGCCGCCGGATTCCTCCTCAAGGACACCCCGCCCGCCGAGATCGTCGACGCCGTGCGCCGGGTGGCGGCCGGCGATCCCGTCCTGTCGCCCGCCGTCACCCGCCAGGTGATGCGGCAGGCGGCCGGCTTCGCCGCCGGCGCCCGGCGCTCCCGCGCGCGTGAGCGACTCGCCGTCCTCAACGACCGTGAACGCGAGGTCGCCGTCGCGGTCGGCCGGGGCCTGGCCAACGCCGAGATCTCCGCCGAACTGTTCATGAGCGTCGCCACGGTCAAAGCCCACGTCTCCCGCGTCCTGACCAAGCTGGACCTCGGCAACCGGGTCCAGATCGCGCTGCTGGTGCACGACGCCGGCCTGCTGGACGAGGACGGCGCCGGGGAGCCCCGCAGGTGCTGACGGCACCGGGCGGCACCGGATCGCCGCGCGGCACAGACGGGCGCCGACGGGTGCCGTCGCGCGTTGGACGGGACCTCCACGCCGGAAGTCATCGGCCCGGGCGCGGCGGCTCACCCCGGCAGGGACTCCGCCGCTCCCGCGATCTCCGCCAGGCGGACCGGCCGGCGCTCCCGCCGGGACAGCTCGCACGCCTCCGCGATCCGCAGGGCCTGCAACGCCTCACGCCCGTCGCAGGGGTTGGGCCGCTCGCCGCGCACCACTTCGACGAAGGCCGACAGCTCCGCCTCGTAGGCGGGCCCGAAGCGGTCCACGAACCCCGTCCACGGCTTGTCGGCGGCCGGCGGGCCGGCCGGCTCGGTGGACGCGATCGGCGTACGGTCGTCCAGTCCGACGACGATCTGGTCCAGCTCGCCGGCCAGTTCCATGCGGACGTCGTAACCCGCGCCGTTCAGCCGTGTCGCGGTCGCCGTGGCGAGCGTGCCGTCGGCGAGGGTGAGCAGCGCCGCACCCGTGTCGACGTCGCCCGCCGCGCGGAAGACCGGCGGACCGGCGTCGGAGCCGGCCGCGTACACGTCCACGACCTCCTGCCCGGTCACCCAGCGCAGGATGTCGAAGTCGTGGATCAGCGTGTCCCGGTACAGCCCCCCGGACACCGGCAGATAGGCGGCCGGCGGCGGCTCGCGGTCGCTCGTCAGCGCGCGGACGGTGTGCAGCCGGCCGAGCCGTCCGCACCGTAACGCCTCCCGCGCCCCCGCGTAGCCCGCGTCGAAACGGCGCTGGAAACCCATCTGAAGGACCGTCCCGGCCGCCTCCACCTCGGCGAGCGCCCGCAGCGTCCCCGGCAGGTCGAGGGCGATGGGCTTCTCGCAGAACACCGGCAGCCCCGAGCGCGCCGCCCGGGCGATCAGCTCGGCATGGGCCGCGGTCGCCGTCGCGATCACCACGGCGTCCACACCCCACCGGAAGACGTCGTCCAGCCCCGGCGCCGCCGTCTCACCCAGCCGCTGCGCCAGCCGCTGGGCACGCGTGGCGTCCGCGTCCGTCAGGATCAGCGAGCCGACGTCGCGATGGCGGCTGAGGGTGTTCGCGTGGATGGTGCCGATGCGGCCCGTACCGATGACCCCGATGCGCATGTCATCAAAGTGGGCTCCCGCCCCACTCCCTGTCAATGTCCATGTCCGGACAACCTGACTACACGACTTCCCGTCATCAGCGCACGGAGCTACGCTCGGGCCGTGCCGAAATCAGAAGGGGCCCCGACCGTGTCGCTCGACCTCACCGTGGACCGCGGCAGTCCGGTACCGCTGTACTTCCAGCTGTCGCAGCGGCTGGAGGCGGCGATCGAGCGCGGGGACCTGACGCCCGGCAGCCTGCTGGGCAACGAGATCGAACTCGCCGCACGTCTCGGCCTGTCGCGGCCCACCGTCCGCCAGGCCATCCAGTCGCTCGTCGACAAGGGCCTGCTCGTGCGCCGCCGCGGCGTCGGCACCCAGGTCGTGCACAGCAGGGTCAAGCGCCCCTTGGAGCTCAGCAGCCTTTACGACGACCTGGAGGCGGCGGGGCAGCGCCCGGCCACCAAGGTGCTGGTCAACACGGTGGTCCCCGCGACCGCGGAGGTCGCGGCCGCCCTCGCCGTCCCCGAGGGCGGCGAGGTGCACCGGGTGGAGCGGCTGCGGCTGGCGCACGGGGAGCCGATGGCGTACCTGTGCAACTTCCTGCCGCCCGGCCTGCTCGACCTCGGCACCGGGCAGCTGGAGGCCACCGGCCTGTACCGGCTGATGCGCGCCGCGGGGATCACGCTGCACAGCGCCCGCCAGTCCATCGGGGCCCGCGTGGCCACCGCCGCCGAGGGGGAGCGGCTCGGCGAGGCGGAGGGCGCCCCGCTGCTGACCATGGAGCGCACCACGTTCGACGACACCGGCCGCGCGGTGGAGTTCGGCACCCACATCTATCGGCCGTCCCGGTACTCCTTCGAGTTCCAGCTGCTCGTGCGGTCGTGAAGCGTGCTGCCCGCGCGGGCGGCGCGACGGGCGTCCGGCGTGCGGTCCGGGAGGCTTGCGCCCGGCCGGGAGCCCGCCCGGACCGCCGACGCAATAGTCATGATGTCATGACAAAGTGACTGGCGTATGCTCCCCGGAGGCGTGGTGCCCAAGGCCCATGTCCGACAATGGGGCGTTTGCGGCCGGTCGGAGAACCGGCCCCACCTACGACAGAGCACGGCAAGAAGGGCACGGCCTCGTGGCACGGTTTCGGACCTGGGTAGGCATCGCGGTGGCAGGAGCGCTGTCGTTGTCGCTCGCCGGATGCAGCAGCACCGGCGGCAAGCGCGCCGAGGACGCCCGCAAGGCCGCGGCGGCCCAGGGCAAGGCGGCGGTGAACACACCGCGCTGGACCTTCGCGATGATCACCCACTCCGGTGATGGCGACACGTTCTGGGACATCGTCCAGAGCGGCGCCGAGCAGGCCGCCGTCAAGGACAACATCAACTTCCTGTACTCGCACGACGACGAGGCGCAGCAGCAGGCGCAGCTCGTGGACGCGGCCGTCGACAAGAAGGTCGACGGGATCATCGTCACACTCGCCAAGCCGGACGCGATGAAGGCCGCCGTGGCCCGCGCCCGCAAGGCGGGCATCCCGGTGATCACCGTGAACTCCGGCTCGGCCGAGTCCAAGGAGTTCGGCGCGCTCACCCACATCGGCCAGGACGAGACGATCGCCGGTGAGGCGGTCGGCGAGCAGCTGAACGAGCGGAAGCGGAAGAAGGCGGTCTGCGTCCTGCACGAGCAGGGCAACGTCGGCCACGAGCAGCGCTGCGACGGCGTGGAGAAGACCTTCGACGGCACCGTCCAGCGGCTGTACGTCAACGGCACCAGCATGCCGGACGTGCAGTCCGCCATCGAGGCCAAGCTCCAGACGGACAAGTCCATCGACACCGTGGTCACGCTCGGCGCCCCCTACGCCGACACCGCCGTGAAGGCCAAGCAGGGCGCGAACAGCGACGCCGAGATCGACACCTTCGACCTGAACGCCAAGGTGGCCGCCGGGCTGAAGGACGGCACCCTCGGCTTCGCCGTCGACCAGCAGCCCTACCTCCAGGGCTACGAGGCGGTCGACCTGCTGTGGCTGTACAAGTACAACGCCGACGTCCTCGGTGGCGGCCGGCCGGTGCTGACCGGCCCGCAGATCATCACCAAGGACGACGCCGACGCGCTGGCGGACTTCACCAGGCGGGGGACGCGATGAGCGCCACCACCGACGCGAAGACCTCCGGCGCGAAGGACGAGAGGACGCTGCGGACCTCGCCGCTGCGCAAGCTGCTGGGCCGTCCCGAGCTCGGCTCGGTGGTCGGCGCCCTCGCGGTGTTCGTGTTCTTCGCCCTGGCCGCCGACAGCTTCCTGCGCGCCTCCAGCCTCAGCACGGTGCTGTACGCCGCCTCCACCATCGGCATCATGGCCGTGCCCGTCGCGCTGCTGATGATCGGCGGGGAGTTCGACCTGTCCGCCGGTGTCATGGTGACCACGTCGGCGCTGGTGTCGTCGATGTTCAGCTACCAGATGACCGCGAACGTCTGGGTCGGCGTCGGGGTGTCCCTGCTGGTCACCCTGGCGATCGGCGCCTTCAACGGCTTCATGCTGACCCGGACGAGACTGCCGAGCTTCATCATCACGCTCGGCACCTTCCTGATGCTGACCGGCATGAACCTCGGCTTCACCAAGCTGATCGACGGGACCGTCTCCACCAAGACCATCGCCGACATGGAGGGCTTCCCCTCCGCCCGCGAGGTCTTCGCCTCGACGCTCACCGTCGGCGGCGTCGACATCAAGATCACCATCGTGTGGTGGCTCGCGCTGGTCGCCGTCGCCAGCTGGATCCTGCTGCGCACCCGCGCGGGCAACTGGATCTTCGCGGTCGGCGGCAACAAGGACGCGGCCCGCGCCGTCGGCGTCCCCGTGCACAAGACCAAGATCGGTCTCTACATGGGCGTGGCCTTCGGCGCCTGGGTCGCCGGCCAGCACCTGCTCTTCTCGTACGACGTCGTGCAGTCCGGCGAGGGCGTCGGCAACGAGCTGATCTACATCATCGCCGCCGTCATCGGCGGCTGCCTGATCACCGGCGGCTACGGCAGCGCCATCGGCTCGGCGGTCGGCGCGCTGCTGTTCGGCATGACCAGCAAGGGCATCGTCTTCGCCGAGTGGAACCCGGACTGGTTCAAGTTCTTCCTCGGAGCCATGCTGCTCCTCGCGACCCTGCTCAACGCCTGGGTCCGCAAGCGCGCGGAGGCCACCAAGTGACGCAGACCGCACCGCGTACGGCGCTCGTCGAGCTGTCCGGCGTCGGCAAGCACTACGGCAACGTCCGCGCCCTCGAAGGGGTCTCGCTGGAAGTCCACGCCGGCGAGATCACCTGTGTGCTGGGCGACAACGGCGCCGGGAAGTCGACGCTCATCAAGATCATCGCCGGGCTGCACCAGCACGACGGCGGCACGCTGGCCGTCGAGGGGGAGGAGACCCGCCTGTCCTCCCCGCGCGAGGCCCTGGACCGCGGCATCGCCACCGTCTACCAGGACCTGGCCGTCGTCCCGCTCATGCCGGTGTGGCGGAACTTCTTCCTCGGCTCCGAGCCGCGCAAGGGAAGCGGGCCGTTCAAGCGCCTGGACGTCGACCTGATGCGCGAGACCACCCGCGCCGAGCTCCTCCGCATGGGCATCGACCTGCGCGACGTGGACCAGCCCATCGGCACCCTGTCCGGCGGCGAGCGCCAGTGCGTGGCGATCGCCCGCGCGGTGTACTTCGGCGCGAAGGTGCTGGTCCTGGACGAGCCCACGGCGGCGCTCGGCGTGAAGCAGTCCGGCGTCGTGCTGAAGTACGTGGCGGCCGCCCGCGACCAGGGCCTCGGCGTGGTGCTCATCACCCACAACCCGCACCACGCGTATCTGGTCGGCGACCGGTTCGTGCTGCTGAAGCGGGGGACGATGGTGGGCAACTACACACGGGACGAGATCACCCTCGACGAGCTGACCCGCCAGATGGCGGGCGGCAACGAACTGGACGACCTCCGCCACGAGTTGCAGCGGCCCTAGGGACGAAGGCAGCGGTGCCATCCGGCGCGCCGCCCGCGCGGGCGGCATGGCGCGCACCGCCCCGTCGCTCCCCGTACGACACGCAGCGTGAGCGTACGGCAGAATCGGCCCCGATGAGCACCTACCGCGACCTCACCGCCCCCATCGGCTCCCGCCGGGCCACCGTGCTGCGCACGGTGGGCACCCGGGAGCGCCGCTCGCACCTGACGGCGCCCCGCGTGCCCACCGTCGGCATCGACATCGGCGGCACCAAGGTGATGGCGGGCGTCGTCGACGCCGACGGCAACATCCTGGAGAAGCTGCGCACCGAGACCCCGGACAAGTCCAAGAGCCCCCAGGTCGTCGAGGACACCATCGTCGAGCTGGTCCTGGACCTGTCCGACCGGCACGACGTGCACGCGGTCGGCATCGGCGCGGCCGGCTGGGTCGACGCCGACCGCAACCGCGTGCTGTTCGCCCCCCACCTGTCCTGGCGCAACGAACCCCTCCGGGACCGCCTCTCCGGCCGGCTCTCGGTGCCGGTCCTGGTCGACAACGACGCCAACACCGCCGCCTGGGCGGAGTGGCGCTTCGGCGCCGGCCGCGGCGAGGACCACCTCGTCATGATCACGCTCGGTACCGGCATCGGCGGCGCGATCCTGGAGGACGGGCAGGTCAAGCGCGGCAAGTACGGCGTCGCCGGCGAGTTCGGCCATATGCAGGTCGTCCCCGGCGGCCACCGCTGCCCGTGCGGCAACCGCGGCTGCTGGGAGCAGTACAGCTCCGGCAACGCCCTGGTCCGGGAGGCCCGCGAGCTGGCCGCCGCCGACTCGCCGGTGGCGTACGGGATCATCGAGCACGTCAAGGGGCAGATCCCCGACATCACCGGCCCGATGATCACCGAGCTGGCGCGCGAGGGCGACGCCATGTGCATCGAGCTGCTCCAGGACATCGGGCAGTGGCTCGGCGTCGGCATCGCCAACCTCGCCGCCGCCCTCGACCCTTCCTGCTTCGTGATCGGCGGCGGGGTCAGCGCCGCCGACGACCTGCTGATCGGCCCGGCGCGCGATGCCTTCAAGCGCCAGCTCACCGGCCGCGGCTACCGCCCCGAGGCCCGCATCGTCCGGGCCCAGCTCGGCCCCGAGGCCGGCATGGTCGGCGCCGCCGACCTGGCCCGCCTGGTCGCCCGCCGCTTCCGCCGGGCCAAGCGCCGCCGGGTGGAGCGGCACGAGCGCTACGAGAAGTACGCGGAGGCCCGCCGGTCGGCCCGGGAGGCGTCGTGACCGGTGACCTGCCGCACCAGGCCGGCTCACCGGAGGGCCCCGGCGGGCCCGCCGGGGAGCGCCGCCGGGTGATCCGCCGCCGGGCCCTGACGCTGCTCATCATCGTGCTGCTCATCGGCATCCCGGCCGGATACCTGGTGATCTCCGCCAACCAGAGCCGCGACAGCGGCCGGGACAAGGAGGAGAAGTACTCCGCGACCGGCCTCACCACGGGCTGGCCGTCGAAGCTCCAGCGCCGCCTCTACCAGGTGCCGGTCCCGCACCCCGCCGCCAAGGTCGCGTACTACGAGACGAACAACTGGAAGACCAGCCGTCTGTACGTCCAGTTCGAGACCACCGGCGCCGGACTGGACGCCTTCCTCGCGGGCGTGGGCGTCCACCGGGGCGACCTGGAGCGGGACGCCGTCACCATCAGCGCCCGCGACCAGCGGATCACCGGCTGGGACTTCACCGGGCCCGGCCCCTGGCAGGGCCTCGTCCACGAGCAGGAGAACCCCGCCCCCACCCACGACATAGTCGTCAACACGGCCGACCCGGACCGCCCGATGGTGTACGTCGTCTCCCGCACGGTTCCCTGACCCCCGGGCCCGGGCCGGGCTCCCGCGTGGAGCCGGAGGCCGGGGCCCAACGTTCAGAGGTTCGGGCGGGGCATCCCGCGGTGGTCCCGTTGTCCCGGCCCCGGGGTGTCCCGCCGACGCCCGGCCGTCCTCCGGACCGGCCTCCGGGGCCGATTGTCAGACCCCGCCCGTACAGTCGAAGACATCTGGTCGGACACACGGGCGGGAGGTGACAGGACGTATGAGCGACAGGGCCGCGCCACCGGCGCCCGCGCGGGCGCCGGGGGAGTCCGCCCCGGACGTCCCCCTCCGGCTCGCCGCCGTGTTCCTGCCCGCACCCCTCCCGCGCCAGGGCCGCGTCGCCTTCTGGGATCCCGAGGGCGGTGACCTGCCCGCCCACGATACGGAGCTCACCGTCGTACGGCGGCACGGCACCGGTGTGCGGCGCGGGACCGCGCCCGCGCGGGCGCTCCCGCTCGCCGAGGCCCTGCCCCTGCTGGTCCGCGCCCGCCACACCCCGGCCGCCCACCCCGCCACCGCCTGCTGGGGCGCCGCCGCCCTGCACGCCCTGCGGCTCACCGCGCGCGGCCGGCTCCTGCCCGGCCTGACGGCGACGGGCCACGACGCCTGGCGTGCCGGGCCGCTGGAGCCGGACGACCTCGCGCACCTGCGCGCGGTGGCCGCCGCCCTGCCCCCGGAGGGACACGCGGTGCCGCTGGAGGGCCCGGGACCGATCCGCCTGCCCGAGCCGGAAGCGCTGATGCGCTCCTTCCTGGACGCCGTCGCGGACACCCTGCCCCGCACCCCGGCCGCGCCGCACGTCTCGGGCGGGCCCTTCGCCGGGCAGGACCCCCAGCACCTGCCCGGGGCCCACGACTGGGCCGCGGAGGTCGCCGCCGGCATGGACGCCGGCGTGCGGATCTCGCTCCGCCTGGACCTGTCGGCGTACGACCTGTTCGACCGCGGCGACGACAGCGGCGTGCGCGGCGCCGGTGCCGCGATCGTCCAGGTGCACAGCCTCGCCGACCCCACCCTGGTGACCGACGCCGCCGACCTGTGGGCGGGAGCGGCGGACGCGGCCTTCGGGCCGCGCGCACGCGTGGACGCCGCCCTCGCGGTGCGCCGGGCGGCCCGGGTCTGGCCGCCGCTGGACCGGCTCGCCCAGCAGGACGTCCCCGACATCCTCGCCCTGTCCGAGGAGGAGCTCGGCGACCTGCTGGGAGTGGCGGCCACCCGGCTCGCCGCGGCCGGCGTCGCCGTGCACTGGCCGCGCGACCTCGCCCAGGACCTGACCGCGACGGCGGTGGTCACGCCCGCCCCGGGCTCGGCGACCGACGGCACCGGGTTCTTCGAGAGCGGAGAGCTGCTGCGGTTCCGCTGGCAGCTCGCCCTCGGCGGCGATCCGCTGACCGAGGCCGAGATGGACACGCTCGCAGAGGCCCACCGGCCCGTCGTACGGCTGCGGGACCGCTGGGTCCTGGTCGACCCGGCCCTCGTCCGCCGGGCCCGCAAGCGGGAGCTGGGCCTGCTCGACCCCGTCGACGCGCTGTCCGCCGCGCTCACCGGCACCGCCGAGGCCGACGGCGAGACGGTCGAGGCGGTGCCCGTGGGCGCCCTGGCCGCGCTGCGCGACCGGATCACCGCGGGGGTGCGCCCGGCCGAGCCGCCGCCCGGCCTGCACGCCACCCTCCGCGACTACCAGCTCAAGGGCCTGGCCTGGCTCGACCTCATGACCTCCCTGGGCCTCGGCGGCTGCCTCGCCGACGACATGGGCCTGGGCAAGACGGTCACCGTCATCGCCCTGCACCTGAAGCGGGCGCGCGGCGAGCCCACGCTCGTGGTCTGCCCGGCCTCGCTGCTCGGCAACTGGCAGCGGGAGATCCACCGGTTCGCCCCCGGCGTCCCCGTGCGCCGCTTCCACGGCCCCGACCGCACCCTGGACGGCCTGACCGGCGGCTTCGTCCTCACCACCTACGGCACCATGCGGTCGGCGGCACCGGAACTGGCCGGGCGGCCCTGGGGCATGGTCGTCGCCGACGAGGCGCAGCACGTGAAGAACCCCTACTCGGCCACGGCGAAGGCTTTGCGCACCATCCCCTCCCCGGCCCGCGTGGCCCTCACCGGCACCCCGGTGGAGAACAACCTCTCCGAGTTGTGGGCCCTGCTCGACTGGACCACCCCCGGGCTCCTCGGCCCCCTCAAGTCCTTCCGCGCCCGGCACGCGCGCGCGGCGGAGAACGGCGAGGACGCCGAGGCGGTGCGGCGCCTGGCCCGCCTGGTCCGCCCCTTCCTCCTGCGCCGCCGCAAGTCCGACCCCGGCATCGTCCCCGAGCTGCCGCCGAAGACCGAGACCGACCACCCCGTCCCGCTGACCCGCGAGCAGGCCGCGCTGTACGAGGCGGTGGTGCGCGAGTCGATGCTGGCCATCGAGACCGCGCAGGGGATGGCCCGCCGGGGACTGGTGCTCAAGCTGCTCACCTCCCTGAAGCAGATCTGCGACCACCCGGCGCTCTTCCTGAAGGAGGAGCACCCGTCGCAAGCGGGCGACCGGCAGGCCGCCCGCTCCGGCAAACTCGCCCTCCTCGACGAACTGCTGGACACCCTGCTCGCGGAGGACGGCTCGGCGCTGGTCTTCACCCAGTACGTCGGCATGGCCCGGCTCATCACCTCCCACCTGGCCGCCCGCGCGGTCCCGGTGGACCTGCTGCACGGCGGCACGCCCGTGCCGGAGCGGGAGCGCATGGTGGACCGCTTCCAGGCCGGGCAGAACCCGGTGCTCGTGCTCTCCCTGAAGGCGGCCGGCACCGGCCTGAACCTCACCCGCGCGGGCCACGTCGTCCACTTCGACCGCTGGTGGAACCCGGCCGTCGAGGAGCAGGCCACCGACCGCGCCTACCGCATCGGCCAGACCCAGCCCGTCCAGGTCCACCGCCTGATCACCGAGGGCACCGTCGAGGACCGCATCGCCGAGATGCTGGAGTCCAAGCGGGCCCTGGCCGACGCGATCCTCGGCTCCGGCGAGTCCGCCCTCACCGAACTGACGGACCGTGAGCTGTCCGACCTGGTGTCCCTGCGGAGGCCGTCATGACGCCCGGACCCGCCGACGAGGCCCGCCGCGCCCTGCGGGCCGCACGGGAGCGGCTGGAGACCACGCCGGGGCGGCCCCCGGCGGCCGACGCCGGGCCCCCGCGGCACCCGGCGGCGGAGCAGACCCCGGCCGCCGCCGGTGCCGCACACCCGGAGGACCCCTCGGACGCCGCCGACGCGGGGGCGGCCGGCGACCCCGTCCCACCCGGCGACGCGGCGGCTCCCGCCGGTGCGGCACCGGCCCACCCCGGCCCCCGTCCGGCCGACGCGGCCCGCGCGGCGCTGCGGCAGGCGGCGTCCCTGCGGCACGCCGTGCCACGGGGCGCCGAGGACTCACCGGCCGCGGGCGCGGCCGCCGGTGGCACGGTCACGCTTGACGCCTCCGCGAACACCCCGGAGGCGGAGCCGGACGCCGTCCCGCCACGGGACCCGCGCCCGTCCGGCGCCGTACCCGACCCCGCCCGGGCGGACCGGCGCTCCCGAGACGACCGAGCCGGAGCCCGCCCCGGGGACGCCGCGCGCGAAGCCCTGCGGGCGGCCCTCGACGCGCGGCAGGCACGGACCGCCGACGCGGCCGAGGACGCCGGGAGCGCCTCGCGCCCGCCGCGCCCCGCACCGTCCGCCCCCAGCGAGGCCGCCGTCCGGGCCCGCGCGGTACGGGAGCTGCTCGCGGACGCGTTCCGGCTGCCGGCCGGCACCGGCCCCGCCGCGGAGACGCCCGCCCCCGCCGCCGATCCCTCCGAGCCGTCCGCCCTCCCCGGGAGCAACGACCTCACCGGTATCCCCGAGCCGCCCCCGGCCCCCCGGCCCGGCGCCTCCCGCCCACCGGAGCCGTCCCGTCCGCAGTCGGCCGGCCCGCCCTCGGCGCCCCCGGCCGTGAGGCACCACGCCGACCCGGAACAGGCACGCCGAGACCACCCCGCGCCACCCGCCGCACCCCGGGCTCCCCGCTCCATGGCCGCCCCCGGGCGCGACGGCGAGCACCGGCGCACCTTCCCGGCCCTCCCCACCCGCACGACGCCCGACGGGGCGTTCGCCGAGACCTGGTGGGGCAACGCGTGGGTCGCCGCGCTGGAGGAAGGGGCGCTGGACGCCGAACGGCTCGCGCGGGGACGCGGATACGCGGAGCGGGGGCACGTCGACGCGATCACCGTGACCCCCGGGCTCGTACTGGCGTATGTACGGGGCAGCCGGCCGCGCCCGTACCGGGTGCAGGTGCGGCTGCGCACCCTCGACGACGCCGGGTGGGAGCGGTTCCTGGACACCGCCGCCGAACGGCCCGGACACATCGCCGCCCTCCTCGACAAGGAACTGCCCCATTCCCTCGCGGACTGCGGCGTCCCCCTCCTGCCCGGCCCCGGCGACCTCGTTCCGCGCTGCAACTGCCCCGACTCCGGCCATCCCTGCAAGCACGCCGCCGCCCTCTGCTACCAGACGGCACGACTGCTGGACGCCGACCCCTTCGTGCTGCTCCTGCTGCGCGGACGCGGCGAACGCGAGCTGATCGACGCCCTGTCCCGGCTGAGCGCCGCCCGAGCGGCCCGCGCCGCCCGGTCCGGGCAGCCGGCACCGCTGCCCGGCATACGCGCGAGCGACGCGCTGGCGCCTCGTCGGCTTCCGCCGCTGCCGCCGCCGTTGCCCGCGCCCCCGCACCCCGAACAGCCTCCCGTCTACCCGGCGGCGCCCGGTGGACCGGATCCCTTCGCGCTGGACCAGCTGGCCACCGACGCCGCCGCCCGGGCGCACACGCTGCTCACCACGGGCCGAGACCCGGTGGGTGAGCTGACGCTGTGGCAGGACGCCGTCCGCCTCGCCGCGGCCCGCCCCGGCTCCGGTCTCACCGCCGCCACCCGGGCCCTGTACGCCTCCCTCGCCGCGGCCACCGGCCGCACCACGGCCGACCTGGCGCGCGCGGTGGCCGCCTGGCGACAGGGCGGCCTGGAGGGCCTCACCGTCCTCGAAGCGCCCTGGGACCCGCCGGCCGGCCGCTTCGACCGGGCCCGGCCCCTCCTGCTCGCCGCCGACCTCCCCGCCTTCCGGCCCTGGCGCAACCGCCTCACCCACCCGCACGGCCACATACAGCTCCGCCTGGGCCGTGACGGCCTGTGGTACGCCTACGAGTCGGAACCGGGCCATGACGACTGGTGGCCCCGCGGCACCCCCGACCTCGACCCGGTCGGCGCCCTGACGGGCCTCGGCGTCCCCGGCGACTCCTGACACCCGTCGGCCGGCCTCTCTCACACGGCTCGCACCGGGTGCCGTACGACCGCGTCGAACAGATAGCCCTGGGTGTTGTGGACCGTGGTGTCCGGCTGGGTGCGGCCACCGCTGTCCGTCGCTCTGGCCAGCAGGGTGTACGGACCCGGCGCCGGCGGCCGCCAGAGGACCGACCACCGGACCCAGCCGTCGCGGCGGGGTGTGTCGTGCATCCGGGCCGGGCGCCAGGTGCCGCCGCCGTCGGTGCTGACCTCGACACGGACCACACCCCCCGTGCCGGACCAGGACCGGCCGGTCAGCCGGTGCTCGGTCCCCGCCCGCAGACCGGCGTCCCAGTCGAGCTCCCAGGCGCTCTTGATCGTCTGTCGGGTCAGCGGTTCACTGCCCTGTGCCGGATGGGAGTCGCCGAACAGGCGGTAGAGGTCGGTGTTCCAGGGCGAGTACAGCGGCCGCGCGGACACCTGGATGTCGCCGACCCATTTGATGGAGGCGATGCCGATCCAGGACGGTACGAGCACGCGCACCGGGTGCCCGTGGTCGTGCGGCAGCGGCTCGCCGTTCATCTCGTGCACGAGCAGGACGTCGTCCAGCGCCTTGGACAAGGGCAGCGGCCTGCGGACCCGGCCGAGGTTCGTGCCGTCGGCGGTGAGGTAGTCGGCGTCCAGACCGCGGGGCATCACGTCCACGGCCCCAGGACCGAGTCCGGCGCGGCGGAGCACGTCGGCGAGGCGGACGCCGCGCCAGCGGGCGGCGCCGATCGCCCCGAGCGTCCAGGCGGTGCCGCTGACGCTCTGGCCCTGCTGGGCCGCGAAGAGGCCGCGGCCGTTGCCGGCGCACTCGACGAACGCGCTGCGGGTGACGGCGGGCAGCCGCTTCAGGTCGTCCAGGGTGAACTCGACGGGGCGGCCGTGCGAGAGGCCGTCGCCCCAGACGGTGAGTGACCAGTCGTCGGCGGTCAGTACCGGGGTCGCCGTGTGATTGCGTACGAAGAAGCGCTCGTTGGGAGTGTGGTAGCCGGTCTCGGCGAGCGAGGCGAACCGGGTCTCGGCGTTGGTCCCGCGGACCGTGAACCACGCGCCGGGCAAGGGCTTGACGATACCGGGCGCGTCCGCCGCACCGGGCGCGTCCGCCGCGCCCGCGGAACCGGCCGCGCTCCCCGGGCCCGCGGCGGCGGGGGCGCCGAGCGGCAGGGGCACGGAACCGGCGAGACCGGCCGTGGTGAGCAGCCGGAGCATGGTACGCCGCGAGACCCCGGCGGCTCGGGCCTCACCGGCCAGCCACTGGCGCAGCCGGCGGCGGTCGTAGGCGGATTCCGGGGAACGCATGGGCGGCCTGCCTTTCACGGGCGGTCTCACGGGGGGTGCGTCTCTTCCGGGGACACCGGAGTGCCTCGGAGGCGGGCGGGCAGGCCGGCCTCCGAGGCACCGTGGTCCGGATACGGCGAGTACAGGATCACCGGCGGGCCGAGGACCCGGGGGTCACGGCACGAGCCTCAGCAGCCGGTTCGGCGAACCCGAGCCCGGGCCGGTCACCTTGCCGGTGGTCGCACCGCTCACCAGGGCCGAGGCGACCTGGGCCGGGGCGGCGGAGGCGTGGCCGGCCAGGTAGACCGCTGCCGCTCCGGCGACGTGCGGGGTCGCCATCGAGGTGCCGGAGATGGTGTTGGTCGACGTGTCGCTGGTGTGCCAGCCGGCCGTGATCGACGAGCCGGGGGCGAAGATGTCCAGCACCGACCCGTAGTTGGAGTAGCTCGCCCGGGCGTCCGCGCTGGTCGTGGCGCCCACGGTGATGGCCTCGGCGACCCGGGCCGGGGAGTAGGAGGAGGCGTTGGCGTTGCTGTTGCCCGCGGCGACCGCGTAGGTCACGCCGCTCGCGATCGAGTTGCGCACGGCCGTGTCCAGGGTGGCGGACGCACCGCCGCCGAGCGAGAGGTTGGCGACCGAGGGACCGGAGTGGTTCCTGGTGACCCAGTCGATGCCGGCGATGACCCCGGCGGTGGTCCCGGACCCGTTGTTGTCCAGCACCCGTACGGCGACGATCTTCGCCTTCTTGGCCACGCCGTAGGTGGATCCGGCGATGGTGGTGGCCACGTGGGTGCCGTGGCCGTTGCCGTCGGAGGCGGTGGTGTCGCCGTCCACGGCGTCGTACCCGTAGCTGGCACGACCGCTGATCTGCTGGTGCGTGATGCGGACGCCGGTGTCGATGACATAGGCGGTGACACCGCTGCCCGCGCTGTCCGGGTAGGTGTAGGTACCGGACAGCGGCAGCGAGGTCTGGTCGATGCGGTCCAGGCCCCACGGCGCGTTGGACTGCGTGGCGTCGGCGATGCTCACCCGCTGGTCCTGCTCGACGGAGGCGACCGCGGGGTCGGCCGCCAGGCGCCTGGCCTCGGCGGCGGAAAGGGTGGTGGTGTAGCCGTTCAGCGCGCTGCCGAACGTCGCCCGCACGCTGCCGCCGTACCGCTTGACCAGGCTCTTGCCCGCGGCCGAGGACGCCTTGAACCCGGCGCCCTTCTTCAGCGTCACGATGTAGCTGTCCTTGACCGCCGTAGGGGAGCCGGCGGCGAGTACCTCGCCCTCGGCGGGAGCGGCCTGGGCGGGAGTCGAGGTGAGCCCACCGGCCAGGGCGGCCGCCGCGACACCGGCGATCGCGGCCAACCGTATTCTCTTGCTACGCAGTCGTGCCATTACGAGGGAATCCTCCTCTAGGCGGCGCGCCTGGGTGGGGCGCGCGTCTGTGGGGGCGGGTGCGCGTGATCGCACACCCCCCGCTCGGGAGCGTTGCGTTCCGCTCCGGGCTGCGCTCAACATTCACCCATGACTCCCCGGCCGGACAAGGGAGTTGAACACCTGTCAACAAAGCCGTCATGAGCACGACATACGGCGGGTCCTCGGAAACCCGGCGCGGTCCCCCGGCGTCGGTTCATCGACCGGCTCGTCGCCGACTCCCGCCAGGTCGCCCTCAACCACACCGCCGGGCTCTCCCTGCCCCAGCAGGTCATGATGAGCCTGTTCTCCCTCTTCGGCCTCCTGCCGGAGGGCCAGGCGTACAAAGAGCGCGTCCGTGCCCTCGTCCGGCAGCGCCTCGACCTGCTCCTCGAAGGCGCCCGTATGAAGATCGCCGACGACCCCGGCCGGGCCGGCCACCACGTCGAACTCGACCTGCTCGCCGAGGCGCGGCGCGTGCACGGCGACGACCTCGCCACCTATCTCGAGACCTACGAGCCCATCGACCCCCTCTTCCGGCTCGCCGAGCAGACCGGCGTCGTCCTGCTCGACGGCGGCGGCTTCGACGGGCCCGAGTGGTCGGTCCGTGTCTCCCTCGCCCACCTCGACGACCTCGACTACCTCAAGATCGGTCACCATCTGCGGCGCGTCTTCGACGACTACGCCGCCGAATGGCGGTCGACCGCGCCGGGGCGGCCGTGACCGCTCAGGCGGCGGAGGGGCCGGCTTCCCCGCCGGGGTCCGAGTCCTGGTCCGTGGAGGCCGGCGGGGCGCCGGTGCCCTCCCCCTCGGGGCCGCTGCCGGTGCCGTTCTCCGCGGCCGGGGTGTCCGGCGGGGGGACGGTGCGGTCGTCGAGGGTGATGGTGACCGGTTCGCCGCTGGGGGTGAGGCCGGTCAGACTCTCCTCGATCCGCTCGTACAGGGTGGCGGCGAGCTCCCGGTCGCCGTCGCCGTCACTGGCCGTGTACCGGGTGGAGTGCAGGCTGATCAGCAAGGCGATCAGGGAGCGGCCGGACAGCGCGGCGCGGATCCGCTGGTCCCCCTCGTCGGCGACCTGCGGCGGTACCCGGAAGTGCGGGTGCCGTCCGGCGCGGGCGGTGACGAACTCCCAGATGTCGCGGTGGCACAGCAGGCCGGCGGAGGAGACGCGGGCCGCCGTCTTGAGCAGGGCGCTGTGCTCCGCGCTCACGCCGGCGGACGCGGTCCCGGCGGTGGCGTCGGGCCGGGTCCGCAGCTCCGCCACGTCGGCGCGCAGATCCGCGACGTGCCGTTGCAGACAGACGAGTCCGGCGCGGGCTTCCTCCAGGGCGGTGCCGAGCTCCTCCTTGATCTCCTCGGCCGCCGTGCGCATCTGGTCCGCGACGGCCCGCTGGTCGCCGGCCGGGTCGTCGCTGCCGCTGTCCGGGGAGGTGAGCGCGGTGAGCACGGGCGCTAGTTCCTCGGCGAGGATCTCGCGGACGGCCTGACGGACCGCTTCGACCGACAGCGCCGGGCCGGGGGAGGAGTCCTGATCGGCTGCGCGCTGCGCCGGGATCGCGGCGGGGGCGGTCTCCGCGGGCGGTTCGTCGGTGGCGGTGGCGGCCGGCGCAGGGGCGAGACCGGTGTGCTCGCCCCCGGTGCCGGACATCTGCTGGAGGGCCGAGGCGGGGGAGGGCGAGGGGGTGAGCGGGGACGGTGCGGGCGGGGTGAGGTCTGCCAGCGTGACGCGGATCTCCCGCAGTTCGGTGCGCAACTGGGCGACGACGTCGCTCACCTGGCTGCTGAGCGTGTCGCCGTCGGAGTTCAGCCTGTTGTAGACGTCGCGGAAGTTGGTGCGCATCCGGCCGAGCTCGTCGACGACCTCCTTGGCCGTCTTCTCGTGGGCGGCCCGGCCGGCCGACTCCAGCTTCTCCACGCTCTTGTCGAGCTCGTCCCGGATGTTCTTGTCCGTGTGCATGACGGCGGTGTGGAGCATCGCCAGGGTGTTGCTGAGGTCCGGGTTCGGCTGGCGGGCCATCATCCCCCATTTCGTCGCGGTGAGTAACTGATCGCCTTCGGTGCGTATGCTGCCCCAGGCGGGGCTGTCCGCGTGGAGGGATCGGACAACTGGTCTGAGATCGCCGTTATCCGTACCGAGGTCGGTCACATCGGGACGAGCGGCAGACACGCGTATCGCCCGGCCGGGGGCCTCGCCCGGCACCCTCCGGAAGGCGGCTGCCCCCGGCCCCGCCGGTCACCCCGGTCGCCGCGGCGACGCGCCGCACGCCATCTCCGTGTCCGTCCGGAGCGGGGCGCCGATGGGGGTGGTCAGCGGGGGCTCAGCGGCCTGCACGCCGTACTCCGCCTGGAGTCCCACCTGACCATGAAGGAGATCAAGGACAACGGGTAGGGGCGGCCGGGGGCGGCCGGCCCATGGGCGGCCCCGCGGCCAGGGCCGCGGGCGGTCCTGTGGTCAGGGGGCGTCGCCGCAATAGTGGAAGCGGCACAGCACACCCGGGCCGGGTGTGCGCGGCTCGCCGGGGCGCGGTTCGTACAGGGCGCGGCCGCCGGGCCACCGTGACAGCTCGGTGGAGAGGGCCGCGCCGTCGTCGACTTCCTCGGTCCGCCACCCGGTGATGTCCAGCAGCAGCCCGTCCAGCGGCCCGCCGGTCAGCGCCGCGTACGTCCGGTGCGGAAGCGGGCCCGGGTACTGGTCGTCGTGATCGCGGCCGTAGACCCGGCCGCGCAGCAGCTGCTCATCGCCGTTCATCACCCCAGCTTTCCAGCCGCCACTGACAACGCGGGCTCGCCCCGGGCCACCTCGGGCTCGCCCGCGCTGCCGTCGGCCTGCCGCGGAACGACGACGTACCGAGCTCAGGCCGGCCAGCCACCCGCGGCGGCCGTGGACGCGGCGAACTCGGCGAAGGTCCGCGGCGGGCGGCCAAGGGCCCGCCGCACGCCGTCGGAGACGTACGCGTCCGTGCCCTTGGCGAGTGGCTCGATGACGTCCGCGAAGGCCCGGGCGTCCGCGAGCGGCACACCCCGCTGAACGAGTTCCGCGACGTAGTCCTCGACGGAGAGCGGGACGTAGCGGATGTCACGGCCGGTGGCCTCGGAGATGGTGGCGACGGCCTCGGCGAGCGTCACCGCCCGGGGGCCGGACAGCTCGTAGATCCGGCCCGCGTGCCGGTCGTCGGTCAGCGCGGCGACCACCACCGCGGCGATGTCCTCGGCGTCGACGAAGCTGGCAGCCCCGTCACCAGCGGGCAGCCGCAGCTCACCGGCGCGGATGGCGTCGGCGAAGAAGCCCTCGCTGAAGTTCTGCGCGAACCAGCCCGGCCTGCTGATCGTCCACTCCAGGCCGCTCTCCCGCACAGCGGCCTCGCTGTCGCGGATGCCCTCCAGCACGCCGCCGCCGTCCTTCGCGTAGTCCGGATCGTCGATCCCGCGCCCCGAGGCCAGCACGAGCCGCCGCACCCCGTGCCGCACGGCTCGCTCGACGAACGGGCGCACCAGCTTCGTGCCGTCCAGTTGCACGATGTAGACGGAGCGCACGCCCTCCAAAGCGGCGTCCCAGGAGCCGCGGTCGGCCCAGTCGAAGACGTGCTCGCCGTTGCGGGAAGCCGCCCTGACCGGCAGCCCCCTGGCCCGCAGCCGGCTGACGACGCGGCGGCCGGACTTGCCGGTCGCCCCGGTGACAAGGATGGGATGTTCAGTCATGGCCCCAGTCAACCGGCCGGCGTCGAGACGCTCCATGTCTGATCGGCTCCGCTCGATGTCCGTGCGTCTACGCTGTCGGCATGGACGCCGTATCGGAGCTGTTGGCCGACGTGCGGGCGCGCGGTGCCGTCTTCCGGCAGACGATCATGCAACCGCCCTGGGCCCTGCGGATGGCCAGCGGCGCCCCGCTGACGCTGGCCACGATGCTGCGCGGCCGGGCCTGGATCGTTCTCGACCAGCGCGCACCGGTGCCCCTCGAGACCGGCGACATCGCCGTCGTCCGCGGCGACGCGCCCTACACGGTGGCTGACGACCCCGCGAGCACACCCTCGCTGGTGGTGACCGACACCGACTACTGCCCCGGAGCCGGGGGCGTCGAGCACGCGTCCGGGCCGGCCCGGACCTGCGGCACACCGGCCGACGGAGCCGCCGTACTGCTCAGCGGGGCCTTCGAACGACGGGGGGAACTCAGCGAACGACTGCTGCGGGCCCTGCCCGCCGTGCTGGTGGTGCCGGCCGAGGGCCGTCTTCGCCCATCGACGGAGATGGTGGCCGAGGAGATCGCCCGGGACCGGCCGGGACGGCAACTGGTGCTGGACCGCCTGCTCGATCTGATGCTGGTCTCCGCCCTGCGCAGCTGGTTCGACGATCCGGATGCCGATGCACCGGCCTGGTGCCGCGCGCTGGGCGACCCGGTCGCCGGTGCCGCGCTGCGGCTGCTGCACGACGCGCCCGCCCGCCCGTGGACGGTGGCGGACCTGGCGGCCGGGGCGGGGGTGTCGCGGGCCACGCTCGCCCGGCGGTTCACCGCGCTGGTCGGCGAACCGCCGATGGCCTACCTCGCGAGCTGGCGGATCGACGTGGCCGCGGACCTGCTGCGGAAGACCGACCACACGGTGGACGCGATCGCGAGGAAGGTGGGATACGCCAACGCCTTCGCGCTGAGCGTGGCGTTCAAGCGGCTGCGCGGCACCCGGCCCAGTGATCACCGGAACGCGGAACCAGGGCCGCGAACCGGACAGGACCCGCCCCCCGGCCGGCGGACGGCCCGCGGGGCAGGCGGCCGGCCGGCGTGAGCGCCCGGTGAGGCCGTCGGAGCCGTCGCCGGTGCCGCTGACGGTGAACGGCGTGCCGAAATGTCCGACGTGTGAGTGACTAAGCCGCACTCGTTCATGAAATGAGGGACTTGGCGGGACGCAAGTGGCATGGTGTGGCCGATTCCGGGTGTGCGCCCCGTCGCCGCACGACGGCGAACGCTCGCCACCCCTGCTTCGCCCCTCCTCCTTCGCCCGACTCCCCGAGGACGACGCATGCGCGCACAGATCATCGAGGCCGTCCGTAAACGGTCGCAGGACCGGGGCTTGGACGCCTACATCGCCTACACGCCTTCCAACGTCTTCTATACGACGGGCTTCCAGAGCTTCTTCCTGATGGAGTGGTGGAGGATGCTGGGCACGGTCCTCGCCGTCATCCCGGCCGACCCCGCCCAGCCGCCCGCCTTGGTGGTCAGCGACTTCGAAGCGGTGCAGGCCCGTGAGGAATCCGGATTCGAGGATGTCCGGCCGTTCCGGGTGTGGGTGGAGCTGCGTGACGCCCGCGACCTGGCCGACCCTTCGTCCGCCGCCGCACCCGGCGGCCGTCCGGCCCAGTACGACGTCGCCGAGCAGGACGCGCTGCTGTACTCCGTCCTGGCGGACCGCGGCCTGCTCAGCGCCCGGATCGGCACGGATCTGCGGTACGTCCTGCACGACACCGTACGCCGGGTCGCCGCCTTCGCCCCCCAGCTGACCTGGGAAGACATGACAGAGGACCTGTATGGACTGCGCAGTGTGAAGTACGACTTCGAGATCGAGAGGCTGCGGCGGGCCACGGAACTGTCCGAAGCGGGCATGAGCTTCGCCGTCCGCGACCTGCGTCCCGGCCTCACAGCCGTCGATCTGCGCCACCGCTACCAGCGGGGCGTCCTGGCGGCCGCCATGGGCGATCCCCGCTACGCCGGCCACAGCGACCAGTGGGTGCTGCCCGCCGTCGGCCCCTCGACCGGGACCGGTCCCGGTCTCGCGGACGGCGCCCTCATCAAGTTCGACTGCGGTGTCACCGTAGGCGGCTACCGCGGCGACGGCGGACGCACCTTCGCCTACCGCGCCGTCCAGCCCGCCGCGCGGCGTCTTTACGACGTCCTGCTCGGCGCCCACCAGGCCGCTCGGTCCGTCATCCGTCCCGGCGTCGCCGCCCGCGAGGTGTTCCAGGCCGCGCAGCGGCACATCCGCGCGGGCGGTTACCCCTCCTTCACCCGCGGCCACTACGGCCACTCGGTGGGGATCGACACCTTCCACGAGGAACCGCCCTACCTCAGCGCCGACGAGGAACGGCCGCTGCTGCCCGGCATGGTGCTCGCGGTGGAGACCCCCTCGTACTCCTCGGACACCGGCGCCATCATGATCGAAGACCTGTTGGTGGTGACCGATGACGGCCACGAGGTGCTCCACCGGCTGCCGTACGAGCTGGCAGTGGTGGGCTGACCACGTCGGATCGGGCGACCACCCTCGCTCGCCGTCGACCGGGGCCGCGGCAGCGCCCGGCCGGTTCCGCCCCGCTCCGAGGCGACGGACCCCGGGGAATGCCGGCGATGCCGCTCGCGCGCCGGGGCGACCCGGAACCGGCGGGGGCCGGCCCGTGGCACCGTCCGCGCGCCGGGGCGTCACCGCAGGGCGGGGGCCCGTGGCGCCGCTCGCGCCACGGGCCCCCGCGGATGCCCGGCCGGGGCGAAGGGGTGCCGTCCCCGCAGCCCCTGGCCTGCCGGCCGGGCTCACCGGCCCGCCGGCTCCTCAGTGAGAGGCCGCCCGCGGGGTGCGCCGCACACCGGCGGCGGCCACCACCGCGCCCAGGACGCACAGCACGCCGGCGACCAGCACGGCGATGTGCACGCCGCTCATGAACGCCTGGTGGCTGCCCTCGACGACGGCGGCCTTGAGCTGGGCGGGCATGTCGCCGGAGACCGGGGCGACGCCCATGGCCACCGCGTCCTTCGCCTCGGCCAGGCCGGCCGCCGCCGGTGCGGGCACGCCCGCCGAGGTCAGTTCGCCGGTGAGGGAGGAGCCGACGCGGCTGCTGATGAGCGACACCAGCACGGACGTGCCGAGCGCGCCGCCGATCTGGAGCGCGGTGGCTTGCAGGCCGCCCGCCACGCCGCCGTCCCTGACCGGCGCGTTGCCGACGATGGCGTCGGAGGAGGACGACATCACCATGCCCACGCCCAGGCCGAGCGCGATGAACGGCGGCCACATCGTGGCGTACGAGGAGTCCGGGCTCCAAGCGAGCATGACGAAGCAGGCGACCGCCTGGAGCGCCATGCCGAGCGGCATGGTCAGCCGCGGCCCGAACCGGTCCGTGAGCGCCGCACCCAGCGGGGAGGCGACGACGGAGGCGAGGCTCAGCGGCAGCGTGCGCACACCGGCCTCCACGGGGGTGAAGCCGCGCACGTTCTGCAGGTAGAGCATCACGAAGAAGATCACGCCGAGCAGGACGAAGAAGTTCAGCGCGGTGATGACGGTGCCGATGGTCAGCGCCGGGTTGCGGAACAGGCGCATCGGCAGCAGAGGGTGGGCGACGCGGGTCTCGTAGAAGCCGAAGACGAGCAGGATCACCAGGCCCGCCCCGATGGCGCCCAGGGTGCCGCCCGAGGTCCAGCCCCAGGTCTCGCCCTTGACGACACCGAAGACGACGGCGAGCAGCCCCAGGGCCAGCAGGACGACGCCGGGGATGTCGAACCTCTCGTCGGCGGCGGCGCCGTTCTTGGACTGCGGCAGGACGATCATGCTGAAGACGAGCGCGATGACGCCGATGGGGAGGTTGATGTAGAACACGGACTCCCAGTTGACGTGCTCCACCAGCAGGCCGCCGACGATCGGGCCGAGGGCGGTGGAGACCGAGGAGACCATCGCCCAGATGCCGACCGCCATGCCGAACTTCTTCGGCGGGAAGACGGCGCGCAGCATGCCGAGCGTGTTGGGCATCAGCAGGGCGCCGAAGAAACCCTGGAACGCGCGGAAGGTGATGACACCCTCGATGGACCCGGACAGGCCGATCGCGACGGAGGCGGCGGTGAAGCCGACGACGCCGATCAGGTAGAAGGTGCGGCGTCCGAACCGGTCACCGAGCTTGCCGCCGAGGATGAGCGCGGCGGCGAGGGCCAGCAGGTAGGAGTTGGTGACCCATTGCAGATCGGCGGTGGAGGCGTTCAGGTCCCGGCCGATCTCGGGGTTGGCGATCGAGACGACCGAGCCGTCGAGACCGACCATGAACAGGCCGAAGGCGACGGCGATCAGCGTCAGCCACGGGTTGGCCCGCAGGCCGCGCGGCTGGTCCCCGGGCGGGGCCTGGGTGCCCGGCGCGGAGGAACGGGTGGTGGCGGAGGACATGAGGGTGCTGGTTCCTTTGCAGACTTTCGCAGAATGGGGAGGAGGGCGGCCGGCGCGGGCCCGCCCGGTCCGCGGGACACGGGACAGGCGGGAGCCGGCGTTCGGCGGTCGCCGGCCCACGGCCCCGACCGGTGACCGGTGCCGGTGATCCACGGTCGCGACCGGTGACCGGCGACCGGCGGCTGCCGGCACAGGAAAAGGCCGGGGGGACGCGAGGGGCGCCCGTCAGCGGACCGCACCGGCCGCCGGGGCCGGTGCGCGGGGTCAGTGACGGGGCTGGAGGCGGCGGCCGAGTGCCACGAGCGCGCTCAAAGCGGAGCCGAGGGCGTCCTGTTCGCCGTCGGTCAGGGCGCGCAGCGCCCGGGCGACATGGGCGCCCATCAGGTGTTCGACCTCGGCGACCCGCCGACGGGCGGTCGGGGTGAGATGCAGGTGCGCCACCCGCTTGTCGGCCGGGTCCTGCCGGCGCTCCAGCAGCCCCTGCTCGGTCAGCTGGGTGACCAGCGCGCTGACGTTGTTCGGCTTCATCAGCAGGGCGTCGGCCGCCGCGCGGACGGTGACGCCGTCGTGGGCCTCGACGTGCCGCAGCAAGGCGAGCTGTGCCTCGGGGGGCCTGGGGTGGGCGTAGTCCTGGCCGACCTGCCGGTCGAGGGCGCGAGCCAGTGCGGGCAGGCATGCCGCGAGCCCTGCGGCTACGCGGTCGATGTCCTGGCCGGACGCACGGTACTCGGGCATGCCGAACACCATAGCTATAGACATATACCTATGTCAACGTACCCATCCCTCTGGTGATCGTGTCCGACGCCGGCTATGGCCGCGGGCGGCCCCTTCCGGCTCGCTCAGGAAGAACGCGCTTTCCTCACTGGTGCCAGCGTCGATGAGCAGAGCAGGTCACGCTCACGCCCCATCAGGTCATCCGCCTGCTGCCCGGTGACGAAGGAGCACAGGCGAGCGTGCTCAGCCGAACAGCCGCGAACCGAGCGGGTGTTGCCGGTCGAAGCCGGGGAGGATCAGGAAGGCCGCGCTCGCGGTCGTGGTGGTGAAGGGCAGCAGCGCGTCGGAGGTCTCCATGTGGGTGAGGGTGGCGGTGAAGGTCCGCAGGTCGTTCTGGAAGCTGATGAAGAACAGGCCGGGGGCGGGCTCGTCGGTGCTGTAGGAGCGGCGGAGCATGAACCCGACCCCGACCGCGGTGGAGTGCGCCCTGCGCACATGGGCGTCCGCGGGGACGAGATAGCGCCCGTCCGGTGTCTTGGCTCCCAGGTCCGGGCCCGAGGCGGCGGTGCCGCCGGAGAGGGGGACGCCGCTGGCCCGGCGCCGCCCGATCACCGCTTCCTGTTCGGCTGCGGACAGGGCGGCGAACCGCGGCAGGTCGAGTTCCATACGCCGCAGTACGGCAAGGGTGCCGCCGGCGACCGCGGGGGGCCCCGCCAGCCACAGGTCGCGTCGTTGTTCGGCGGTCGTGTGGGGGCCCACGATGCCATCGATGAATCCGAGCGGATTGCGGGGCGCGGTGATGCCGTTGCCCACGGACACGTTCGTACCGCGGTGTGCGGACTGGCGCCAGCGTTCGCGGACGCGGTCACCGGCCTGGTCCATAAGCGCGGCGGCGACGACCGGCAAGAGCAGCGCGTCGCTGGCGCAGATCTGTATCAGCAGGTCACCGCCGCGTGCGTGCGGGGCGATCCGCTCACGGGAGAACCGCGGGAGGCCGGCCGCGCCGGGCAGTGAGGCACCGGCCGTCCGCACCAGCCGGGGGCCCACGCCCACGGTCACGGTCAGGTCGCCCGGCGGCAGGCCCAGCAGCCGCGTGTCGGTCCCCGCCGTGAGGGTGCGGATGGCCTGGCCCAGCTCGGCCAGTAACGGCCCGGGGGCCACGGTGGCACCGAGGTCGGCCACCACGGCGAGCAGGTGGGGCTGGGCCGGCTTGGGGAGGGTGATGCCCGCCTGATGGCGGCCCGTCGCCGGGACCGGCATCGGCGTGGCGCCCGGGGTAGGGGCACGCCGGCCTGGCCGGGCGGAGTCCGATGTGCACCCGGCGGTCAGACCGGCGGCCATCATGGCGCCGGTGACCTCGAGGAACGTGCGGCGTGTCGGGCGGTGATCGGCTCGGCGCATGGGGTGCAGAGTGCCACACTCGAATCGCGGGTGCCGGTCAACCCCGCTTTCCTGGCGTGGAATTGGGCGTCATGCCAGACTGGGATCATGCCTCGATTAGCTCTTCGCGTGCTGGCGCCGGTAGTGGGCACGCTGACCCTGGTGGCCGGCTGCGGCGGCGATGGCGGATCGGGTGAGGGACCGGGCGAAGGCCGGCGTCCGGCCGGCGCGCGGGTGACGATCCGGGTACCTGCCGACGCCCCGACGATCTCGGACGCGGTGTCCCTGGCTCGGCCCGGTGACCTGGTACTGGTCGCGCCGGGCGTGTACCACGAGTCGGTGAGGATCGACACGGCGCGCATCACTCTTCGCGGTCTGTCCCGGGACAAGGTCGTCATCGACGGGCGGTTGCGGCAGCCCAGCGGCGTCGTCGTCTCGGCACCCGGGGTGGCCGTGGAGAACCTGACCGTGAGGAACAACACGCAGAACGGGGTCCTGGTCACCGGTTCGGCGAAGGCGGCCGCCGGCCTGCCCGGGGGAAGCGGCGGCTACGACACCGGCGACGAGCCCGTCACCTTCCTGAAGTCGTTCCTGGTCTCCCACGTGACCGCGACCCGCAACGGTCTGTACGGCATCTACGCGTTCTCCGCCCAGAACGGTGTCATCGCGCACTCGTACGCGTCGGGCGGCGCCGACTCGGGGATCTACGTCGGCCAGTGCAAGCCCTGCAACATCGTGGTGCGGGACAACGTCGCCGAACTCAACGCGGTCGGTTACGAAGGCACCAACGCCAGCGAGAACATGTACGTGGTCGGCAACCGCCTGGTCGGCAACCGGGTGGGACTCACCACCAACTCCAACCACCAGGAGAAGCTGCTTCCGCAGAAGGGCTCCCTCATCGCGGGCAACCTGATCGCCGCCAACCAGCAGACGGCCACCCCGGAGCAGGCCGACGGCGGATGGGGCATCGGCGCCGGCATCGACGGCGGCAGCGACAACCGGTTCCTCCGCAACCGCGTCGCCGGCAACCGCACCGCCGGGCTGGTGATCACCGCGACCGCCGACATACCTCCGGTCGGCAACCAGATCGTGGACAACGCGTTCACCGGCAACGGCGTCGACGTCGGCTGGACGTTCCCCACCGCCACGCGGGGGCGGGGCAACTGCCTGCGCGGCAACGACCTGCGCACCACCGTGCCCGCCCGGCTCGCGACGACCGCGGCCTGCCCGCTTCCGGCCGGGGCGTCCTCGCCGGGCGGCACCTGGGCGACGCCGACGGCACCCGGCGGCATCCCGTTCACCGAGGTCGCGGCGCCCGCTCCGCAGCCGCAGTTCCCCGACGCCGCCACCGCGGGCGCGACCGTCGTCCCGCCCGTCCCGGCCCTGCCGAAGACGGAGGGCATCCGGCTGCCGCCGGCGTCCCTGCTCGCCGCGCACGCGCGGGTGCGGACGTCCTGAACAGCGGCTACCGGGTCGGGGTCGTTCCGGGTACCGGCTCGACCGGAACGTAGGTGTGGGTGTCGAATTCGATGACCACCGGCTCGGGCTGCGAACCCACGCTGACGCGGACCCGGTACATCGTGCCGTCGGAGCCGATCCAGTAGCGCACGTTGCCCGCCGTACCGGAGCGGTCAGGGGAGGACGGCCCGGCCATCACGTCCACCGAGCGTCCGTCCACCCGCTCCCGCCCCCACCAGGCGGCGCCGTTCTGCGGCAGCAGTTCGGCGTTGTCCGGCCGGTCGCCGCCAAGGCCGAGCGCGATGGACAGGGAGGTGTCCAGCGCGCTGCCGGACGACAGCAGCGGACGGTCGTACCAGCCCGAACGGGGCGGTGACGCGGGGGCGTGCGCCGGAGCGTCCGTCATCGGGCGGAACCGCACCGAGGCGGGTGTCCACTGGATCAGCCCGTCGCTGGACCTGCCGCGTCCGGTTCCGTGCACCACGCCGTAACCGACCTTGCGCCGGTAGTCGACGGACCCGGTGACGGTCAACCCGCCGGCGGTGCCCGGCACGGTGATCGTCAGCGCGCGGCCCTGCGCCTGGTAGTTACGGAATCGCGTGATCGCCAGCCGGTTCGCCTCATCCGTCGTCAGCGGGCGCGGACCGCCTCCGCCGGAGCCGCCGTCGGCGACCAGAAACACGGCCACCGCGGCCACCGCGGCCACCGCGACACCGAGGACGGCCGCGGCCCGGCGCGACGGCGGCCATCGGCGCCGGTCGGCCGGACGCCCCGGTGGGGCCTGCCGGATTCTCCCGCTCCGCACGCGGTTCGACGCTGACACGCTCCGATTTCACCCTTTCGCTCACCGCACCGTCCGGCCGCCGCGGACACGCGGCGGCCGGACGGTGCGGTGGCAGACGACGCCGAGGCCGGCCCTCGTGGGCCGGCCGAGACGTGATCTGCCCGTCCGCGCCATCCGGGGCGCGGACGGGCAGATCACCGTTGTGCGGTTCGTTCAGTGTCGCCGGGCGTGACGAGTCCGGGTCACGAACGCGATGACCAGACCCGCACCCACCAGCAGACCGGCGATGCCGATCATCTCCGCCAACCCGGGCGTACCGGTGTTCGCCAGCGAACCCCCGCCTCCGCCGGCCGGGGCCGGGCGGTTGGCAGGCGGCGCGGGCGACGGCGGTGTGGAGGCCGCCGGCGGCGTCGGAGCCGCTGTCGGGGTGGGAGTCGGTGTCGGGGTGGGAGCCGGGGTCGGTGTGGGGGTCGGGGTCGGGGTCGGTGTTTCCTTGGGGATGTACACCCCGGCGTCGATCGTGTGATCCACACCGCCCGGCTTGTCCGGCGCCGTGACCGGCGCGTAGCCGTTGCACAACGGACCGGTGGTCGGCGGGGTCACATTGGAGTCGTGCGCACGGTTGGCACCGGCCCGCGGCAGCGTGAACCTCAGCTCACTCGCCGAGGGCTGCTCGGGCACCCGGCTGGTGTCCGCGGTGCACACGTCGAACTGCACCGTGTACTTCGCGCCCGGTGTGAGCTCGTACGCGGCGCCGACACCACCGAAGTAGTACTCGCCGGCGGCATTGGTCCTGGTCGTGGCGACCTGTTTGCCGTCCGCGTCCAGCAGGTTGACCGTCGCCCCCGGCAGCAGCACGTGCCCCGGGTCCTGGATCCCGTTGCGGTCGCCGTCGAACCACACGACGTTGCCGATCTGGATCGGCGCGTTCGCCGCCGCGTAGGCGATGTCGCCGAGCCCGCCGGCCTTGCCGAACCCGCCTTGTTCCCGGCTGACGAACTGGAAGCCGTTGGCGGTCGGGTTGTTGCCCGGGCCCTGACCGGTCGCGATGTGGTGGTACCCGGTCCCCGAGGTGGCGACGTTGACGACCGGGTCGAACTCCGTGCTGACGACCCACTGCTGCTGCGGGATGTAGGCCACCGATCCCAGCGCGGTCTCCTGGTGCGCGTTGGCGAAGAAGTCGCCCGGGAAGTATTCGACGACGTCGGCGGGCTGGCCGCCGTTGTTGGCGGGGGTGGCGTGGTTGGGGCAGCTGCCGGTGCCTTCCCACTGGTATTCACCGGTGGGAGTGGCGCAGACCATGACGATGTCACCACCGGACATGCCGTTCTCCGGCGTGTCGTTCCCCGGGCGGGGGTCCAGCCCTCCCCAGCCGAGCACGTCCATGAACCGGTCGCGGAATCCCAGGATCATCGAGCCGTCGCGGGCGAAGGCGAGGGAGGCCAGCACCGGCTGCGGATCGATGAAGACGTTGCCCGACTTCCGGTCGTCCCACGTGTCCAGGCTGGTGTTCCACGGGTTCCAGTGGGTGGCCCGGTCGCCGGAACCGAAGACGGTTCCGCGCTTGTCCGTGAGCGGCCGGCTCAGCACCGTGGTGAACCGCTCGCCGTCGTAGGTGGAGACGAAGGCTTTGAGGTCCGCGCGCCGCTGCGTGCTCTCCGCGCTGCACACGCCGCCGACGTACAGCGTGTTGTTGTGGACCTGGAGACCGAACGGCCGCCAGTCGTCGGGGCTCGCGCACCCCGGGTCCGGGATCGGGACCGTCGCCTTGGGCGCCGCGGCGGTGGCCCCTGTCGCGTCGAAGCTCACCAGGTCGCGGGTCCGCAGGTTCACCGCGTACAGCGTGGAGCCGTCGTCGGACAGGGCCAGACCACCGATGCTCTCCTTGCCGGGCGCGTCGGTGAACCCGGCGTCCTTGATCATGTTGGCGGTGTCGTGTCGCGTCACCGCGGCGTCCGGCACCCGCGCGAACAGCCGCGGCGCACCCGTGCCGTTGACCGGCACCGTGTAGATCGCGCCTCCGCCCTGCGGCCCGTACGGGGCGTACCGGCGGGCGAACGCGCTCTGGAACAGCCGGGTCCGGTACTTGTCGTAGGCCAACCCGAACGTCGTGCCGACCTGGTCCTGCGTGGCCAGCGTGGTCGGGCACGCCACATCGGTGGGACACGTGCCCCGGGTCTTCGTCCCGAACGCCACCAACGCCCGGTTGTCGTTCCCGTTGGGGCCGTTGTGGACCGGCACGAAGTACCGCGAGTCCGGCAGCGCGTAGTCGGCCGGATTCCACACCCCCGTCACCACCGAGGCGTTCTTTCCGTCCGACACGTCCACGAACGACGTGAAGCTGTCGAAGTGGTTCTCCGCCGTCGACGCGGGCGCCGCCTGGAGATAGCCGCTGTACGGCGCCGGGACGCTGACGTCGACGCGGTACTGGCCGCCGCTCAGCACGGTCGACCGCGACACCACGACCTTTCCGGTGGCATCCGTGACACCGGTGACCACGTGCCCGGCGGGGTCGGAGACCGCCACCTTCATGCCCCGCTGCGGCACGTCCATCGTCGCGTTGATCACGCCGGTGCCGAAGAAGTCGCGCAGGACCTCGACCGTCAGCGTGCCGTCGGCGGTCGAGGCGGCGGCCGGCCCGGCCGTCGCTCCCACGGCGCCGCCTGCCAGCAAAAGAACGGATAACGCGATGCGCGCCGGCGGCTCCGCGAGCCTCCAGGGTAACCGGCGCGAGTCTCTGCCCAATCGGTTCATGGCATCACACTCCACACTTCTCTTGTCGTGAAAACGAGGCCCTCGCTTCTCGCCGCACGTCCGCTTCGTGACCCCAGGCGCGGACGCCGGTCGCGAACGTCACGGAAGAAAAAAGGGGCCCACCGCTGTCGCGGGGACCGCTTCGTGGTGATCGCAGGAGGATATTGTGGGTGAGTTGTAAGCGCCGCGGGCCCGGAAAAGCAAACGCGCGTTCACGACCTCGGGAAGGACCGCTGCGAGTCGTGTGTTTGTGCAGCTCAACCACGGTGCCTTCCCCCAACCCCCGACCTCACCGACCGCCAACGCGAGCAGCGCGCGATATCCTAGCCCCTGGCGTCTCGCGGTCACCAGCAGAACCCCTCGAATCCATCGGGATCCGCCATCGTCTCCGAACGCTCGGAGAATGGCGATCGGAAGAATGTGCGACAGTGAAGTGATGGCCGAATTCGGCCCCCCTTCAGGCCGTGCCGTCCGGATGACGCGTCTGGGATGTACTCGTCACACAGGGGCGTTGCCCAAAGGGGCGTTGACTGCCTGATCACCCAGCCCGTGGAACTCCCCGGCCCGCTCCTCGACCGCGCCTGACCCCCGCCACGGTCCGCTCTGCGGTGGCTCCTCAGCGGCCGAGGGCCTCCAGCACGCGGCCGAGCTGCCGCACCGGCTCGGCCCCGGCCATCCGCAGAACGACCGCGTCCGCACCGGCCGCCGCCAGCTCCCGGACCCGGTCGGCGGCCTCCCCGGCGCGGCCGGAGACGGTGAACACCTCCTCCGCCGGGCGTCCGAGCCAGGCGCCCTGGCCCTCCACCTGAGGCCGCAGCGTCTCCTCCACCTGCCGCGGATCATCACCGACGCAGCAGAAGGCGAGCACCGTCAGGGTGTGGCCGGGACCGGCCCCGCCCTTCTCGGCCAGCGCCCGCGCCGCAGCCACCTCACGCGGCCCGTGCCCCTCGGCGATCACCGTGCCGTCCGCGACCCGCCCGGACAGCTCCAGGGAACGAGGCCGCACCACGCCCGCGACCACCGACGGCGGTCTGGCCGGCGGATGCACCAATTGCACGCCGTCCAGCCGCACTTCCCGGCCCTCCAGCTCAACCCGGTCCCCGCGCAGCAGCGCACGGACCGAGCCGATGGTCTCCTCCAGCAGGGCCAGTGGTGAGCGCGGCGCGGCACCGACCGCGACCATCCACTCCCGCACCCCGTGCCCGATCCCGGCCACCAGCCGGTCGGGGAAGACCCGCGCCAGCGTGGCCAGTTCCATCGCCAGCAGCGCCGGACTGCGCAGCGGCGCGGGCGTGATCCCGATCCCGACCCGCACCCGCTCGGTCGCCCCCAGCGCCACGGCCGCGGCGGACACGCCGCCGTTCCACCCGAGGTCCTCGACCACCCAGAGGTCGTCCACCCCGAGCGCCTCGACCTCCCGGGCGAACCCGGGCAGCCCCTCCGGGGCCCAGTCGCGGTCGTACATCACGCCGATTCGTAGGGTCGTCATGGACCGCAACCTATGGTGCGCCCGGTGATTGATCAACACTGCGGCGGTGGTCCCGGGCGCCGGACGTCACGCCGGCAGTCCGCGGCGGCAGGCGTAGACGACGGCCCGGACGCGGTCGTGGAGCCGGACCGGCCTGGTCGGCGTTCCGCCTGGCCCGGACGAGTGGTGGAAGGTACTCCGCCTCAACCCCTGGCCAGTTGCAGTTGCAGCATCCATTCCACGACTTCCGTGTGGTGCCGCGCTTGCCGAGGGTCCGCGCCCCACACGTACAGTCCGTGCCCCGCCACGACGACAGCCGGCGTGTTCGGATCACGGGCGGCCTCCAGGCGGTCGCCGAGGACGGTCATGTCCTGACTGTTCCCGATGACCGGAAGAACCACTTCATCGGCGTGCGTCGGCCGGCCGATTCCCTTGAGCATTTCGAGGTCGCGGAAGACGATCCCCTCGGGGCAGCGCTCCGCGACGGCGACCGAGGCGATGGTATGGACGTGCACCACGGCCCCCGCACCGGTCAGCCGGACCACCCGGGCGTGCAGCGCCGCCTCGGCCGACGGCCTGCCGCCGCTGACGGCATGGCCGGCGGCGTCGACCAGGACCACATCGGTGGCCGTCAGCTCCCCCTTGTCCAGGCCGCTGGCGGTGACCGCGAGGCGCAGAGGGTCACGGCTGGTCACCACCGACAGGTTGCCGGAAGTGCCCCGCATCCAGCCGAAGGAGGCGAAGCGGGCCGCCTCGCGGGCCAGCACCGCTCCAGCCTCGGCCAGGCCGGCGTCGAGGTCCGTCGTACGTTCGGTCACCGCGGGTTCCTCGCATCCTCGCCGTCGGTCCGGCGGACTCGGACATCGGCGAACGACTCGATCAGCGGGTGGCCACCTGCGCCGTGCCGGTGGTACGGCTCGCCGGGACGCCGCACTCCCGCGGTGAGCCAGCCGGCTTCCCGCGCCGCGTCGAGTTCGGCCGGCCGGTCGGAGAGGAACAGGATCCGGCCGGGGGGAGTGGTGAGGGCCTCGCTGATGGCCCGGTACGACTCGGGGGACTGCTTGGGGCCGGTGTTCTCGGTGTCGAACAGTCCGTCGATGAGGGGCAGCAGGTCGCCACCGGCGCTGTGGGTGAACCAGGCGCGTTGCGCCGCCACCGAACCGGACGAGTACACATGAAGCCGTACGCCCTCGGAGTGCCAGAGGCGCAGGGCGGGCGCCACGTCGTCGTAGAAATGCGACACCAGATCGCCACGCGCGAATCCCTCGGCCCAGACGATGCCTTGGAGCGTTTTCAGCGGCGTGACCTTGCGGTCCTCGTCCAGCCAGGTGTTCAGAGCCCTTTCGACGCCCGTCAGGTCTGCCCGCGGGTCGCCGAGCAGTCGCCGTACCTGGTCGATCGCTCGTCGGACGTCGGCTTCCTGGTTCCGTTCGTTCAGCAGTGCGCCGAACCGCCGGCGCGAGTACGGGTACAGCACCTCGGTCACGAATCCGGTGGCGCTGGTGGTGCCCTCGATGTCGAGCACCACGGCGTCCGCTTCGAACGTGACGGTCACGCCTTCCGCTCCGCGGTGAAGCCGGCGTGGATGGTGTCGAAGTCGGGGAACCGGGACGAGATGTCGGAGCCGGTGAAGTTGCCGATCCAGCCGTCTTCCTCATGGAAGAAGCGGATCGCGGTGAAGCTGGGCCGAGTGCCCATGTCGAACCAGTGGGTGGTTCCCTTCGGCACCCCCAGCAGGTCGCCCCTCTCGCAGTACACGGCATGGACCTCGCCGGACGTGTGCAGGTAGAAGATCCCGGCTCCGGCGACGAAGAAGCGCACTTCGTCATCGTCGTCGTGGGTGTGTTCGTTGAGGAACTTCTCGCGAGCGGCCCGGGCCCGGGCCGGCCAGTCGTGGGCGGTTTCGGGGTGCAGGGAGACGACGTCGACGGTGACGAACCCCTCTTCCCCGCTCAGCCTGTCGATCTCGCCGCGATAGGCGGCCAGGACGGTGTCGCCGTCCGCGTCCGCCGGCACGTCGTGACGCACGGGCCACTGCTCGTAACGCACCCGGAGCGGGGCGAGGGCGGCGGCGATCTCGACTGGCTCGGACGTGCGGCGGAGAACGGTCTGCGGGCCGGACTCGGGCCAGGTGATCAGGAGTGTCATATCAGCCCCCATGAAGCCATGTAGGTGACGGATGGACGCAGTTGCCGTAGGGCGAGTTCTCCGGTCCGGGCCGAGGGAGAAAGCCACCCGCCCTCCGTCCGCGTCACGTTCCGGAATCCCTGGTGCGGGGACGGGAAACCGTCCTTTCCTCGGAGACCGCCGCCGTGACGAGGCTCGCGGGAGTGACGTCGAACGCGGGGTTGTACACGCCTGCGCCGACGGGTGCCAGAGCCGTGCCCGCGCAGTGGGTGACCTCGGCCGGGTCGCGCTCCTCGATGAGGATGGCCGATCCGTCGGGCAGGGTCCGGTCCCAGGTGGACTCGGGGGCGACGACGAGGAACGGAATCCGGTGGTGGGCCGCCGCCAGGGCGAGCCCATAGGTGCCGATCTTGTTCGCCACGTCGCCGTTGGCGGCTATCCGGTCGGCTCCCACCAGCACGCAGTCCACCAGCCCCCGGGCCATGGCGGCCGCCGCGGCGGAATCGACGCAAATGCGGTAGGGCACGCCCGCCTCGCCCAGCTCCCACGCGGTCAGGCGGCTGCCCTGGAGGAGCGGCCGGGTCTCATCGACGAGGACTTCGGCCACACAGTCGCGTTCCGCCAGTTCGAGGATGGCTCCCAGCGCCGTTCCACCCGCCGCGGTGGCGAGCCGTCCGGTGTTGCAGTGCGTGAGGATGCGCAGCGGACGCCTTTGTGTGAGCGACAGCACCAGGTCGGCCGCGCGCAGAGCCGCGGCACGGTTGGTCGCCGCGTCCTCCTCGATCATCGCGAGTGCCTCGGCCAGTACGGCATCCGGGCCGTCGCCGAGCCGGCCGAGCGCACGGCGGACTCCCCACTCGAGGTTGACCGCGGTCGGACGAGCCCGCGCGATACGGCCCGCGTCGGCCGTCACCGCCTCCGTGGCATCGTCCCCCGTGGTCTTGCGCCGCAGTGCGGACAGGGCCACCCCCAGGGCACCGGCCAGGCCCAGAGCGGGCGCCCCCCGGATGGCCAACGACTGGACGGCCTCGATGAGTTCGTCCACCGTAGCCAGCCGCAGCAGGCGGTACTCTCCCGGCAGCGCGCGCTGATCCACTGCGATGACGGCTTCGCCGTCCCAGCTCAGCGAGGTCTTCATCCGCTCTCTCCCCGGTCAGCGAGAGGTGAGGCGCACTCGGACAGGGCCGGCGGCACGCATCGTCATCCCGAGTTCCAGCGGGATCTCGGTATCGACCGCTGTCAGGGTGAAACGCTGGAGGAGGGTCGCCAGAGCGAGGGTGGCCTCCAGCATCGAGAAGTGCTGGCCGATGCAGGCCCGGGGGCCGCCGCCGAACGGGAAGAACGCATAGCGCGGGCGGTCCGCCTCCGCCTGCGGAGTGAAACGCTCCGGATCGAACGCCTCCGGGTCGTCCCAATAGGCGGGGTGCCGATGTGTCACGTAGGGGCTGACATAGACGTCGGCGCCCGCGGGAATGCGGAAGCCGCCGATCTCCGTGTCGGTGACGGCTTTGCGGCCCATGATGGCGACCGAGGGGTAGAGCCGCATCGCCTCCTTCAGCACCATCGTGAGGTACGGCAGCCGGTCGAGGTCGTCGGCCGCCGCAGCCCGGCCGCCGAGGACGTCGTCGAGCTCTGTCTGGGTCCTTTCCTGCGCCTTGGGGTGCAGGGCCAGCAGGTGCAGGGCGAAGGCGAGCGCCGTCGCGGTGGTCTCGTGGCCGGCGAGCAGGAAGACGAGTACCTGATCCCGCACCGCCTGGGCGTCCAGGATCGAGCCGTCCGCGTCCCGGGCTTTGATCAGCAGGGTCATCATGTCGTCGCCGTCGCCTTCCGGCGCCGTACGGGAGGCGTGCCGCTCGGCGATGATGCGGTCGCAGATGGCGTACAGCTCACGCTGGGCCGCGGCGGCGCGACGGTTGGCCGGGGTGGGCCAGCTCCTGGGCGAGCGCAGGGGGTTGGCCCCTCGGTTCAGAACGTGCTCGCCCAGGACCGGGAAGCAGCGGCGGACCACATCCACCGTCTCGTCCAGGTCGGCGCCGAACAGGATGCGGGAGATGGCCCGCAGCGCGAACTCGGCCATCTCCGAGGCGACGTCCACGGTCGCGTCGGGCCGGGCGGCCCAGCGGTCGGCGACGGCCGCCGCCTCGGTGTGGACGGCCGCCGCGTAACCGTCGACGCGGCGGCGGGTGAACAGCGGCTGGACGAGCCGGCGCTGGAAGAGGTACTCGTCGTCCTGACTCGTCAGCAGCCCGTTGCCTATGGAGGCCCGGATCTCGGCGTAGACGGAGTTTTCCTTGCGGAATCCGGCCGCCCGGGTGCCCAGGACCTGCTGCACCCCGTCCGGGGAGAACACCGCGTACAGATGGGCGCGCAGCCCTGGGGGGCCGACCGGGAAGCGCACGACATCCCCGTAGTCCCGCCGGGCGCGCAGATATGCCCTCAAGGTGTCGTCGCGCAACTCCACCAGTGTGCCGAGCATTCTGCTCCCCGCCACCTGAGGGGCTTCCCTGGTCATGCCGACGCCTCCAGTCCTTGCACTTCCTTGCGCTACGAGATCGGGGTCGTGCTGTCGTCCGACGCCGGCCGGTTCCGGTTCAGCCGACGATGTCTCCGGGCGTCGCCTCCGGGGCGGGGGACAGCAGATGGACCAGACCGTCCGCCGTGTAGGACCCGAGCAGCAGGAACTCACTGGTGCGCCCGGCGATCCGCTTGTCGGGCAGGTTGATCACACCGATGACCAGCCGGTCCTTCAGCTCTTCGGACGAGTAGTTCGTGATCTGCGCACTGGTCCAGAGCACTCCCGCGGTCCCGAAGTCGACCTGGACCCGGTAGGCCGGCTTGCGCGCCTCCGGGAAGTCCTGGACATCCAGGATCCGCCCCACCCGGAGGTCGGCGGAGAAGAAGTGATCGGCAGGGATCCGGTCCTTGCGGTCCTTCATCGCGTTCCGTTGTTCCGATCGTTCAGTACGTTCTTGCGGTTGGTCAGTACGTGGTCGATCAGGCCGTACTCAGCCGCCTGTTCGGCCGTGAGGATCTTGTCGCGCTCGATGTCCTGCTCTATCTGCTCCACCGGCCGGCCGGAGTGACGGGCCAGGATGGTCTCCACCAGCTTGCGCACGCGCTGGATCTCCTGGGCCTGGATCGCCAGGTCGGAGATCTGCCCGCGCTCTCCCTGACTGTGCGGCTGGTGCAGCAGCACGCGTGCCCCGGGCAGCGCCGCCCGCTTGCCGGGGGTGCCGGCGGCCAGCAGCACGGCCGCCGCGGAGGCGGCCTGACCGATGCAGACCGTCTGGATGTCGGGCTTCACGAACTGCATCGTGTCGTAGATCGCCGTCATGGCGGTGAGGGAACCACCGGGCGAGTTGATGTAGAAGGCGATGTCCCGGTCGGGATCCATCGACTCCAGACAGATGAGTTGCGCCATGACGTCATTGGCGGAGGTGTCGTCGATCTCCGCTCCGAGGAACACGATGCGCTCCTCGTAGAGCTTGGAGTACGGGTCGTACTCGCGCGTTCCCTGTGCCGTGCGTTCGACGAACCGGGGCACTATGTAGCGGGCTTGGGGCGGCGTACCGCCGAATGTCAGGGCCGGGCGATCGTGCAGGGCCATGGTCTTCTGTTTCCCTCGGGTTCGGGTGCGGCTGCGGTAGCTGGACGCGGTGGGCCCGGCTCGGCCCCCGATGTGCGACAGGGCGGTCCTCGCCGGGCCGTCGCCCGTTTTTCAGGACACCTGCGTGCCACCGGCCCCGGGGATGCCCGAGGCCGACTTCATCACCGCGTCGATGAGCCCGTACTCCGCGGCCTCCCGGGCCGTGAACCACTTGTCCCGGTCCGAGTCCCTGGTGATGGTGTCGACGTCCTGCCCCGAGTGCAGAGCGATCAGCTCCGCCATCTCACGCTTGGTGCGCAGCAGTTGTTCGGCGTAGATCTTGATGTCACTGGCCGAGCCGCCGAGTCCGGCGGACGGCTGATGCATGAGTATCTTGGTGTTGGGAAGGGCATACCTCTTGCCCTTGGTGCCGGCGGTCAGCAGGAACTGGCCCATAGACGCGCAGAAGCCCATGGCGATCGTCACCACATCGTTCTTGATGTAGTGCATCGTGTCGTACACGGCCATTCCCGCGGTCACCGAACCGCCGGGAGAGTTGATGTAGAGGTAGATGTCCTCATCGGATTCCGCGGCGAGCATCAGCAACTGCGCCGTGAGCTTGTTCGCGATGTCGTCATCGACTTCCTGGCCGAGGAAGACGATGCGGTCGCGCAGGAGTCGGCTGAATACCTGGTCGCCCATTCCCATGCCGCTCATCCCGCCCTCGCCCCGCGGCATCCGCGAGTCCGACGAATAGTCGCGCGCTAAGGTCACTGGACCTCCAAAGCTCTTGGAGGCGACGCTTGCAGCAGCCGCCCGAAGTCTTTCTCGTGTCTTTGTGCCCGCCGCCCCAACACGCCCTGCCCGTGCGTGTTTTGGTCCGCAGCGGATACGTTCCCGACGCTAACACGGCAGTCAGGGCCTGTCCTGGGTTCCCTGAGCACTTCGCTGACAGCAGAGCATCGTCAGGCGGCCGACTCGGCCGCGTCCCGAAAACGGGTGATGGCCGAAATGTGCTGTGCTCGAAGCTCCGTGTCGCTCACCCCTAGCCCCTCCCCGGGGGCCAGACAGAGGACGCCGACCTTTCCGTGGTGCCGGTTGCGGTGGACGTCGTACGCGGCCTGGCCGCTGTCCGCCAGTGGATAGACCCGGGACAATGTGGGATGGATCCGCGCCTTGCAGATCAGGCGGTTCGCCTCCCACGCCTCGCGGTAGTTGGCGAAATGGGACCCGACGATCCGCTTCAGTGACATCCACAGGTAGCGGTTGTCGTACTCGTGCAGGTAACCCGTGGTGGACGCGCAGGTCACCACCGTGCCACCGCGCCGAGTCACGTAGACGGAGGCTCCGAAGGTGTCCCGGCCGGGGTGTTCCAGGACGATGTCGACGTCCTCACCGCCGGTGAGCTCGCGGATACGGCTGCCGAACCGCCGCCACTCGCGCGGGTTCTGCGTCCCGTCCGCGTTCCAGAACCGGTAGCCCTCGCTCGTGCGGTCGATCACCGCCTCCGCGCCCATCCGGCGGCACAGGTCCGCCTTCGCCCGGTCGGAGACCACGCAGACCGGCTGGGCGCCGCCGGCCAGGACGAGCTGGGTCGCGTACGACCCCAGGCCCCCGGCCGCCCCCCAGACCAGCACATTGTCGCCCTGCTTCAGGCCGGCGCCGTTGCGGCTGACCAATTGCCGGTACGCGGTGGAGTTGACCAGCCCCGAGGCGGCGGCCTCCTCCCACGTCAAGTGGGCCGCCTTGGGCATGAGTTGATTGGCCTTGACCAGAGCGATCTCGGCCAGTCCGCCGAAGTTCGTCTCGTAGCCCCAGATCCTCTGCTCCGGGTCGAGCATGGTGTCGTCGTGGCCGTCCGCGGACTCCAGTTCCACGGACAGACAGTGTGCGACGACCCTGTCGCCCGGCCGCCAGGCGCGCACGCCCGGTCCGGTGCGCAGCACATATCCCGCGAGGTCGGACCCGATGACGTGGTACGGCAGGTCATGACGGCGCGCGAGCGGCGAGGTACGGCCGTAACGCTCCAGGAAGGCGAAGGTGGGCACCGGCTCGAAGATGGCGCTCCACACGGTGTTGTAGTTGACGGAGCTGGCCATCACGGCGACCAGCACCTCGCCCGGTCCCGGCTCGGGCACCGGCACCTCGGTCAGGTGCATGGACTTGCGGGGGTCCTTGTCGCGCCTGTCGAGACCCGCGAAGAGTTCGGTCTCGTCCCTGCGCAGGGTGATGGCCCGGCACGACTCGGGAACCGGCAGTGCGGCGAAGTGGTCGGGATCCGCCGCCTGAGTGACGGCGGCCAGTAACTCGTTCATGGAGGCTCCTGTGGGCAGGGCGATCCCCATGGGGAGGGAGCGGTCGGCCGATCCGCTCGGAGATTCTTGCCGACCGTGCCTGTATTCCGCTACGGCCGCTCGGAAAAAAGTCCGCGGACTTCGTGCCGCCCACGGGGTCACCCGATCAACCCGGTACACGCTGTGGGGAATTGCCGTGGCTGGTACTGCGGCTACCAGGCTGCTGAATTTCTGGATGGAGTCCGACGTGCCAGGCAGAGTTCATCACCGCTGAACGGCGGCCGACTCCGGGAGCTGAGGGCAATCCGTGACAGAGTCCATTCCTTTGACAGCTTATCAGCGCGATATCTGGGTGGCGCACGAGCTGTTTCCCAGCAGTCCGCAGTTCACGATCCACCTGAGTCAGCGATTTAGCGGGGAAATCGATCACGATCGGCTGCTGGCCGCGCTGCGGCGCACGGTGCGGGCCAACGACGCCTTTCGGCTGCGGTTCGAGGAGCGGGACGGCACTCCGTTTCAGCGGACCGACGGATCACCGCCCGAGGTCCAGGTGGTGGATTTCTCCGGCGACGCCGACCCCCGGGCGAGCTGTGAGGCGTGGATCGCCGCCGAATCCTTACGGCCCTTCGACCTGCACGACGGGCCGCCGAGCCGGCCGGCGCTGCTCAAGGAGGGAGCCACCGCCGTCCGGGTCTTTCTCTCGGCGCACCACCTGATCACCGACGCCTGGGGGCTGCACCTGTTCTTCGACCAGGTCAGGCGGGATTACGCGGGCCTACGGGCGGCCGAACCGCCGAGCTTCGCGGCCTGCGTCGCGGACGAGCGGCGCTATCGCTCCTCGGCTCAGCACGCCGAGGACCGGGAGTTCTTCCGCCGGACGCTGGACGCGGTCGAGCCCGCTCTGTTCCCGCGTCGCGCGCCGGCCGGAGCGCGACGCAGCCGGCGTTACTCCTTCACGCTGCCGGGCGAGCTGACCGAGCGCGTCAGGGAGCGAGGCGAGACGCCGTTCGCGTTCCTCGCGGCCGCGTTCGCCGTCTACCTGTCACGCGTGCACGGGGCCGCGACGGTGGTCCTCGGCGCGCCGCTGTTCAACCGCAGGGGCAAGGACGAGCGACGCGCGGTGGGTCAGTTCGCCAACACCCTGCCTCTCGTGGTCGAGGTGGGCGCGGACGTGCCCTGGCGGGACCTGGTCGCCGCCGTGCAGCGCGACACCCGCGAGCTCCAGCGGCACGAGCGGCTCGCCTTCGGCGACCTGCTCGGCGACCGGCCCGGCCACTCCCGCCAGGTCTTCGACGTGACGCTGTCGTACGCGCAGTGGCCGCAGGGCAGGCCGCTGCCCGGCCTGCGGGTCGAGTCGTCGGGCGCCACCAAGGCCCACGACCAGGACGCCCTCGCCATAGTCGTCAACGAGCAGGGCGGCACCGGCGAGGTCGTCGTGGACCTCGACTACGCCACCGACGTGTTCGACGCCGACTTCCCCATCGAGGCGCTCGCCCGCCATGTGCGCACCCTGCTGCTCGGCGCGCTGGAGGACCCGGACCGCGCCGTCGCCGCCGTCCCGATGCTGGACGACGCCGAGCGCGCCGCGGTGGTCCACGAGGTCAACGCCACGGACCGCTCCTTCCCGGACGACCGGACGCTGCACGCCCTGTTCGCCGTCCAGGCCGCGCGCACCCCGGGGCGCACCGCCCTGGTCGAGGCCGCCACCGGCATCCATCTCGACTACTCCGACCTGGACGCCCGCGCCGAGCGACTCGCGGCGGCCCTGCGCGCCGACAAAGTGGCCCCGGGCGACCGGGTCGCCGTGCTCCTCCAACGGTCGCGGCACACCGTGGTCGCCGTCCTGGCCGTGCTGAAGGCGGGGGCCGCCTATGTGCCTGTCGACGCCGGCTACCCGCCCGAACGGATCGCCTACGTCCTCCAGGACAGCGGGGCCCGCACGGTGCTGACGGGACCGGGGGCGCCGCCGCTGGACGTGCCGGCCGGGGTCGTGGTCCGACGCGTGGACGAGGAACCCGCACCCGCCGGCCCGCTGCCGCCCCCGTCCGCCCCCGCCGGCCCGGACGACCTCGCCTACGTCATCTACACCTCGGGCTCCACGGGCCGGCCCAAGGGCGTCATGGTCGAACACCGGGCCGTCGTGAACCGGCTCACCTGGATGCAGCGCCGCTACCCCATCGGTGCGGACGACGTGATCCTGCACAAGACACCGATCGCGTTCGACGTGTCCGTCTGGGAGCTGTTCTGGTGGGGCATCGCGGGCGCCCGCGTCGCGCTGCTGCCGCCGGGCGCGGAGAAGGACCCGCGGGAGCTGCTGCGCACCATCGCCGCCGAGCGGGTGACGGTGCTGCACTTCGTCCCCTCGATGTTCGGAGCCTTCCTCGAACTGCTCAGCGCCGAACCCGAGCTGCGGGAGCAGGCCGCGTCCCTGCGGCGGGTCTTCTGCAGCGGGGAGGCGCTGCCGCCGGAGCAGGTCGCCGCCTTCCACCGGATCTTCGGCGCCGGCGGCCCGAAGCTGACCAACCTCTACGGGCCCACCGAGGCCACCGTCGACGTCTCGTACCACGACTGCCCCCACGGCGCCCCCGTCGACCGGGTGCCCATCGGGCGGCCGATCGACAACCTGCGGCTGTACGTCCTGGACCGGTTCGGCGACCCGCAGCCGGCGGGCGCCGCCGGCGAGCTGTGCATCGCCGGTGCCGGACTGGCGCGCGGCTACCTCGGCCGGCCCGAGCTGACGGCCGAGCGGTTCACCCACGACCCGTTCGTGCCCGGGGAACGGATGTACCGCACCGGCGACCTGGCCCGCCGGCTCGCCGACGGCACCCTGGAGTTCCTGGGACGCGTCGACCGGCAGGTCAAGGTCCGCGGCAACCGGGTGGAGCTCGGGGAGATCGAACACCGGCTCTCGCGGCTGCCCTCGGTGCGGGCCGCGGTCGTCACGGACCGCCCCTCGCCGGGCGGCGGCGTGCGGCTCGTCGGGTACTACGTCGCCGATGCTCCGATCGAGGACGCGGAGATCCGTGCCCGGCTCGCCGCCGCCCTGCCGGAGTTCATGATCCCGGCGCACTTCGTGCGGATCGACCGCGTCCCGCTGACGCCCAACGGCAAACTGGACCGCGCGGCCCTGCCCGCACCCGTGCCGGACGGCGAGCCGGCCGCGTACGCCGCTCCCGCGACGGACGTCGAGCGGGCCCTGGCCGAGGCGTGGGCCGAGGCGCTGGGCGTGGAACGGGTCGGCGTCCACGACGAGTGGTTCGCGCTGGGGGGCGACTCCCTGCTGCTGCTCAGGGTCCGGGCGGCGGCCGAGCGGCGCGGGCTCGGCCTGACGCTGGCCGACATGGTCCGCCACACCACCGTGGCCACGCAGGCGCCGCATGCCACCGCGGGGCGTGCCGACGCTCTGCCCCAGCCGTTCGAGCTGGTCACGGGCGCCGACCGGGCCCGGCTCAGCGACGTGGGCCTGGTCGACGCCTTCCCGGTGACCCGGCTCCAGCTCGGCATGATCTACCACAGCCGGGAACAGGCCGGCTCCCCGCTCTACCACGACGTCTTCCACTACGCCTTCGCCCTGGACGCCGTCGACTGGGAGGAGCCCGTCTTCCGCGCCGCCTTCGACCGCCTCGTCGCCCGGCACGCGGCCCTGCGCTCCGCCTTCGACCTCACCGGCTGCTCGGAGCCCCTCCAGACGGTACGGGCAAAGGCGGCCGGCGGTCTGCGGATCGTCCACGTCACCGACGCCGACGCGGAGGCCGCGATCGCCGCCTGCGTGGCCGAACGGCGCGTCCACCGCTACGACTTCGAGCGGCCGCCGCTGTACGAGTTCCGGACCCATGTCCGCCCGGGACGGCTGGATCTCGTGCTCAGCTTCCACCACGCGATCCTGGACGGCTGGAGCGTGGCCGTGCTGGTCCGCGAGCTGTTCCAGGACTACCTGCACGGGCTGGGCGCCGGCGTCGAGCCGGTGGACGACACACCGCTGCCGTCCTTCGCGGCCTACGTCCGTTCCGAGCGCGCCCGCCTTGAGTCGGCCGCCGACCGCTCGTACTGGCAGCGGCTGCTGACCGGTGCCGAGCCCGTCCGGCTCGATCCGTACGTACCGCACGAGCCGCCCCGGGAACCCGGGCTGATCGTTCGGCACGTCGAGCTGCCCGGCGAACTCGCCCGCGCCATCCAGGACTTCACCCGCCGGTACGCGGTGCCGACGCGGCTGCTGATGTTCACCGCGCACTGCCTGACGCTGCGGCTGCTCGCCGGCTCCCCGGACGTCACCACCGGACTGGTCACCCACGGCCGGCCCGAGGTGGCCGGAGCCGACGGCATGACCGGGCTGTTCCTGAACACCATGCCGTTCCGGCTGGAGAAGCTGGAGAGGACCGACGGCTCCTGGCTCGACGTGGTGCGCGCGGTGGTCCAGCAGGAACAGGAGTCCTTCCCGCACTCGGCCTACCCGCTCAGCGCCATCCAGACCGACCTGGGCGGCCCCGTCACCGAGACCGCCTTCAACTTCGTACGGCTGCACACCCTGGAGGCGGTGCTCGGGCACGGGAAGCTGTCCCTGCTCGACCTCGCCACGTACGAGGAGACCAACCTCGCGCTGCTGGCCAACGCGATCGTGGATCCCCGTGACGGGCGGACGATACGGCTCAGGTTCGACTGCGACGGCCGGTCGTTCAGCCCCGGGCAGGCCGACCGGCTCGCCGCCGTCTTCCAGCGGATCCTCGGCCGTATGGTCGAACAGCCGGACGAGACCGTCGACTTCTCCTTCCTGACGGACCCGCTGCCCGCGCCCGCCGCGCTCCCCGACCCGGTGGACGTGCTCACCCTCATCGACGAGCGGATACGGCTGCGGCCCGACGCGGCGGCCGTCACCTTCGGCCCGGTCACCTGGACCTACGAGCGGCTGGACCGGGCCGCCGACCGGGTCGCCGCGGAACTGGCCGGGCTCGGCGCTCCGGCCGGAGCGCCGGTGGGCATCGCGATGGACCGCTCCCCGGAGACGGTCGCCGTGGTACTGGGCGTGCTGCGCGCCGGAGCGGTCTGTCTGCCGCTCGACGTGTCCTACCCGGCGGAGCGGCTGGCGCGCATGATCGAGCGGGCGCGGCCGTTCCGGGTCGTCGCCCACACGCGGCACGCCGGACTCGTACCGGATCCGGCGCTGCTCCTGCCCGTGGAGTCGCTGGCCCTGGCGGGACCCGGCGACGACGGGCCCACGGCGGGCGCGCGGCGCCGGGTCGGCCTCGACGACCCCGCCCTGCTGCTGTTCACCTCGGGCTCCTCCGGCGAGCCCAAGGGGGTGGAGCTTCCGCACCGTCTGTGGGCCAACTACGTGCGCTGGCAGCTGGGCGCGGCCACCGCGGCGGCGGGGGACCGCACGCTGCAGTTCGCGCCGCTCAGCTTCGACGTGTCCTTCCAGGAGATCTTCTCCACCCTCGCCGGCGGCGGCACCCTGGTGCTGGTCTCCGAGCCGGACCGGCGCGACCCGTCGACGCTGCTGCGACTGCTGGAGGAGCAGCGCGTACGCCGGGCCTTCCTGCCGTTCGTCGCGCTCCAGCAGCTCGCGGACGCCTCCGGGGAGCTGGGCCTGCGCCCGTCGCACCTGTCGGTGCTGGTGTCCTCGGGCGAGCAGCTGAGGGTGACCGACGAGATCCGCCGCTTCTGCGCGGCCCTGCCCGGCACGGTCCTGGAGAACCAGTACGGGCCGACCGAGACCAACCTGGCGAGCTCCTACGTGATGACCGGCGACCCGGCGGGATTCCCCGCGCTGCCGCCGATCGGCCGGCCCATCGGCGGCACGGACATGTATGTGCTGGACGAGCGGCTGCGGCCGGTCCCGCCCGGGGTGCGCGGGGAGATCCTGCTCGGCGGGGCCTGCCTCGGCCGGGGCTACCTCGGGCGCCCGGACCTGACCGCCGAGCGCTTCGTCACCGCGCCCTGGGGGGCCCGGCTCTACCGCACCGGCGACCTCGGCCGCACCCTGCCCGGCGGGGACGTCGTGTGGCTGGGCCGCGCCGACGACCAGGTGAAGGTGCGGGGCTTCCGCGTCGAACCCGCCGAGGTCGAGCTGGCCATCAGGGCACTGGACCAGCCGGGGATCGAGGAGGCCGCCGTGGTGGCCCGCCGCCGGGACGACGGCGACTCCTCTCTGGCGGCGTTCCTGGTGGGCACCCCGGAGACGGTCGATCTGGCCGAGGTGCGCAGCCTGCTGCGGGCCGCCCTGCCCGACCACATGGTGCCTCGCCTGGCTGCCCGCCCTGCCGCTCACCCCCAGCGGCAAACGCGACGACGCCGTCCTGCGCCGCCGTCCTCTCCAGAGCGCTCCCGCAGCCGGGCGCACCGCACCCCGGGACGCCCAGGAGCGTGCCGTGGCGGACATCCTGGGCGAACTCCTCGGCATACCGGCTCCCGGCGTCGACGACGACTTCTTCGAACTCGGCGGCACCTCGCTGACCGCGATGCGGCTGATGGTGGCCGTGGAGAAGCGGTTCGGGGTGCGTGTCCCGCTCGCGGCGTTCGCCACCGCTCCGACCGTGGCGGCGCTGGCGGCACGGTTGCGCTCCCAGGACGCCGTCGCCGCCTTCGACGCGGTGGTGCCGATCCGCACCGAGGGACCCGAGCGACCGCTCTTCCTCGTCCACCCGCTCGGCGGCAACGTCCTGTGCTACGTCCGGCTCGCCCGGCACCTGCCCGCCGACCAGCCGGTGTACGCGCTCCAGGCGGCCGGCACCGAGCCCGGGACCGAGCCGGTCGAGACGATGAGCGGCATCGCCCGCGGCTATGTGGAGGCGATCCGCCGGGTCCAGCCGGAGGGCCCCTACCGGCTGGCCGGTTGGTCCTTCGGCGGCTTCGTCGCCTTCGAGATGGCCTGGCAACTGCACGCCTCGGGGACGGGGCAGGTGGAGCAGCTGGTGCTGCTCGACTCGATCGCGCCCGATCCGGGGGAGAGGCCCGAGGTGGCCGACCGAGCGATGCTCGAGTGGTTCTTCTGGGAGCTGATCTGGGTCGACCGCGGCGGCGACGCCCCCGTCGAACCGCTCCCCGCCACACTGAGGAGCGACGAGGACCGCCTCGACTTCATCGCCGACCGTGCGGCCGCCGCCGGCGTCCTCGCACCCGCCACCGCCCGCTCGGCGGTGCGCCGCCTGTTCCGCGTCTACAAGGCCAACTGGGCGGCGCTGCGCGACTACCAGCCGGGCCCCCTGCCGCTCGACGTCACCCTCGTCAAGGCCACCGGGGAGCTGCCCGACGCGCTCAAGCCCATGCACGGCGCCGCCCGCACCCTGCACCGGGACCCCCTCAACGGCTGGTCCACCCTCACCAGCGGCAAGGTCCGTCTGATCGAGGTACCGGGCGACCATCTGAGGCTGCTCGACGAACCGTACGTCCAGGAAGTGGGCCGAGCCCTCACGGAAGAGAGGCTACCGAAGTGACGCCACGTCCCCCTGTCCGCGCCCTGGTCGTCGGGGCCGGCATCGGCGGCCTCACCGCCGCCGCCACCCTGCGCGGCGTCGGCGTCGACGTCGAGGTGTACGAACGGGCGCGGGAACTCAAGCCGGTCGGCGGCGCGCTGTCGCTGATGTCGAACGCGGTACTGGCCCTGCGGACCCTCGGTATCGATCTGAGGCTGGAGGAAACCGCAGAGATCCTGGAGCGGCTGCACTTCCGCACCAAGCGGGGCAGGCTGATCCGGACCCTGGAGTTCAAGGAGATCTGCGACCGCCTGGGCGCCCCCAGCTTCGGCCTGCACCGCGCCGAACTCCAGCGTGCGCTGCTGGAAGCGGTGAAGGACGTCCCCCTCACGCTCGGCGCCCAGGCCACCGGCTTCGAGGCCGACGACGACGGCGTGCGCGTGTTCTTCGCGGACGGCACCGAGGCCCGCGGCGACGTCCTGATCGGCGCGGACGGCTTCGACTCGGCGATCCGCCGCACCCTGGTCGGCCCCGAGACGCCCTACGAGCCCGGATACATCTGCTGGGTCGCCACCCCGCACCTGTCCCACCCCGCCATCCCGAAGCAGTACGGCGCCCACTACTGGGGCCGGGGCCGCCGCTTCGGCATCGCCAACATCGGCAAGGGCCAGGTGTACTGGTGGGGCACGAAGAACATGCCCGCCGCGCGAGCCCGTGACTGGCAGGGCACACGAGACGAGATCGAACGGACGTACGCCGGCTGGGCTCCGGAGGTCGTGGCGTGCGTCCGCGCCACGCCCGAGGACCAGATCACCGCCTTCCCCGCCCGGGACCGGCCCTTCCTGGAACGCTGGGGCGAGGGCCGGGTCACCCTGCTCGGCGACGCGGCCCACCCGATGATGACGAGCCTGGGCCAGGGCGCCGCCATCGCCATGGAGGACGCCGTCGTCCTCGCCCGCCACCTGGAGGGTGCGACCGACCTGCCGGGCGCGCTGCGTGCCTACGAGCGCGCCCGGCTGCCCCGCACCCGGAAGACCGTCGCCGCGGCCCGCTCCCTGAGCGCGCTGGAACAGACCGAGTCCTGGCCCCGACTGCTGGGGCGCCGGCTGTTCTTCACCTTCGCGCCGCGCTCGGTGCTCGACAAGCAGAACATCGAACTCCTCGACTACCACGCCGTCCTCGCCACGGAGGTGAACCGGTGAAGCCCGCCGCCGAGGCCGCACGGCCGCTGACCCCGCTGGAGCGCTGGTACTGGATCTGTGACCAGATCTCCCCGCTCAACGTCATCGGGCACGTCCGCGTGCGTGGACGTCTCCCCGAGGAGGTGCTCGGCCAGGGCCTGGACGCCCTCCAGGCCCGACACCCCCTGCTGCGGACCGCCATCCACGCCGAGGCCGACGGCAGCAGGCCGCGCTTCGTGCCGATCGCCGGACGGCCCATCCCGCTGCGCACCGTCTGCGTGCCCGAGGGCGAGGAGACGGGGGAGCCGCGCTGGCAGCGCGAGCTGAACGAGCACGAGTTCATCGAACCCGTCGACTGGGCCACCGGCCCGCTCGCCCGGGCCGTCGCCATCTCACGGGGCGAAGTCCACGATCTGATCATCACCGTCCCGCACTGCGTCGCCGACGGGACGACCGTGCTGAGCCTGCTGCGCCAGTGGCTGCACCTCGCTGCCCGCTGCCAGACCGGTGACGCGGATGGGAGCGCGGTACACGAACCGGCGCGCGCCCTGCCAGGACCCGAGGGACTGCTGCCACCGGAGTACCGGGGCCTGAAGGGGGCGGCCAAGGTCGCCGCGCAGATGCTGGCCGACCAGTCGGCGGCCAGGCGGCTCAAGCCCAGCCGCCTGGAGCCGAGCCGCGGCGTGCCCTTCCCGCAGCGCACCACACGGCTGATCCACCACGAACTCGACGGGCCCGGGGTCGAGGGTCTCACCCAGGCCTGCAAGCGCGAACGCACCACGGTCCACGGACTGCTGGCGGCGGCCATGGTGACCGCCGTCGCCGAGGACGCCGGCACCGGACCGGGCCACCTCACCATCGGCTCCCCGATCACCTTCCGCGAGGCCCTGGAGCCCTCCGTGACGGACGACGAGCTGGGCACCTACGTCGCCACCGTGCCCTCCGTCGTCGCCTACCGGCCGGGGCAGTCACTGTGGCCCATGGCCCGGGCCATCAGCCGCGACCTCGCCCGCCGCCGCAACCGCGGCGAACACCTCACCGCCATCGCGACCATGGGGTTCGTCGCACCCAAAACCGTCGCCAAGAGCGACCGGTTCCTCCGCTTCATGCAGGACAAGGGGCCCATCACCCTGTGCCTGTCGAACCTCGGCCGGTTCGACTTCCCCCACCGGATCGGCCCGTGGCAGGTCAGCGACGCCGAGTTCGTCACGGGCCTGTCGGTGAACGCGTACTTCGTGGCCACCGTCAACACCAGCCACGACCGGCTGGCCTGGAACTTCACCCACGTGGACCAGGCCGTCCCCCGGGACCGCGCCGCACGCATGGCCGACGCCAGCGTCGAGGCCGTGCTGGCCGCCCTCACCTGACAGGAGCCTTCATGCCCACCCGAATCCCGAGCCCTCGCGGGCGCGCCGTGGTCGTCACCGGGGCCTCCTCAGGCCTGGGCAAGGCGTGTGCCGAGCACCTGGCGGCAGCAGGTTTCAGGGTCTTCGCCGCGGTGCGCCAACCGGGCGGCGAGCCGCCCCGCCCCCGAGTGGAACAGCTCATCCTCGACGTCACCGACGCGGCGTCGATCGCCGCCGCCGAGGACGTGGTACGCGACAGGGTGGGCGACACCGGCCTGTGGGGACTGGTCAACAACGCCGGCATCTGCGTTTCGGCGCCCCTGGAGTGCCTGCCGCTGGAGGACCTGCGGCGACAGCTGGAGACCAGCGTCGTCGGCCAGGTCGCCACCACCCAGGCCTTCCTGCCGCTGCTGCGCGACGCGGGAGGCCGCGTCGTCAACGTCACCTCCGGACTCGGCAACGTCGCCATCCCCTACCTCGGCGCCTATGCCGCCGCCATGTGGGCCAAGGAGGCGTTCAGCGACGCCCTGCGGCGGGAGGTCGCCCCGAGCGGTGTCCGGGTGAGCGTCGTCCAGCCCGGCGCCATCCTCACCCCGATCTGGGACAAGGTGTCCGACACCGGCACACGCATCCTCGACGCCGCTCCCGAGCGGTTGAGGGAGCTGTACCAGGACACCTTCCCGCGCTTCCTGAAGAGCAACGAGCACAGCGCGCGCACCAGCAGGACCACCCCGGAGGACTTCGCCCGTACCGTGCTGCGCGCCCTGTCCGACCGGCGACCGCGCACCCGGTACGCCGTCGGCCGTGACGCCGCGGCGGGCCGCGTGCTCACCCGGCTGCTGCCCGACGCGGCGCTCGACCGCGCCTTCCGTTCCCTCGTCACCCCATCAGGAGGAACCCTGTGACCAACCCCGCGCCCGACAAGCTCAAGGAGACGTTCACCACGAGCCTGGCGTTGCTTCAGGAGGGCCGCGTCGAGGAGTGGATCGCGCTGTTCGCCCCCGACGGCGTCCTGGAGTTCGCCTACGCCCCGCCCGGATTCCCCACCGTCATGCGCGGCGCGGACCAGCTGCGCGCCCAGATGACCGTGATGCCGCAGCAGCTCAAGATCGAGTACGGCGAGCCCGTCTTCCACGCCGTCACCGCGGAGGGAGTGCTCGTCGCCGAGTTCCCCGGCGACTGCACCCTGCTCGCCACCGGAGGCCGGTACCGGCAGGACTACCTCTCCGTCGTCCGCTTCGAGAACGGCCTGATCACCCACTACCGCGACTTCTGGAACCCCTGGCTGCCCATGGCGGCGATGGGCGGCGAGGAGGCGTGGAACCAGGCGCTGCAAGCACTCAAGGGCTGATCCCCGCCACCGGCTGCCCGGCGACCGCGACCCAGGCGGCGCCGGGCACCGGCGCGACACGAGACACCCGCGACACGAACGACGAGGGACGAAGGCAGGCATGAGCGACACCACCAGGACCGTTGCCACCCCGGACGAGCCCATCGCGGTCATCGGCATGTCCTGCCGGCTGCCGCGGGCCGACGATCCGGCCGCCTTCTGGCGGCTGCTGCGCGACGGTGTCGAGGCCGTCGGCGAAACCCCCGCCCACCGCTGGGACCCCGCCGCTCTCGGTTCCGCCGACGCGACCGCCCTCTCCCACGGAGCCTTCCTCGACCACGTCGACCGCTTCGACGCCGCCTTCTTCGGCATCGGCCCCGCCGAGGCGGCCACCATGGACCCCCAGCAGCGCCTCGTGCTCGAACTCGCCTGGGAGGCGCTGGAGGACGCCCGCGTCGTCCCCGACCGGCTCGCCGGCTCCAGCACCGGCGTCTTCGTCGGCGCGATCTGGGACGACTGGTCCCGCCTGCTGCACGGACACGGCCCCGGCGTCGCCGGCCAGTACGGCCTCACCGGCACCCACCGCGGCATCATCGCCAACCGCGTCTCCTACGCTCTCGGCCTGCGCGGCCCCAGCCTCACCCTCGACAGCGCCCAGTCCTCCTCCCTGGTGGCCGTGCACGCCGCCTGCGCCAGCCTGCGCAGCGGCGAATCCACGCTCGCCCTCGTCGGGGGCGTCAACCTGAACCTGCTCCCCGAGTCCGCCGCCGCCCTGGGCCGGCTCGGCGCCCTCTCACCCGACGGTCACGTCCGCCTCCTCGACGCCGACGCCGGCGGCACCGTGCGTGGCGAGGGCGGCGCCCTCGTCGTCCTCAAGCCGCTGCGTGCCGCCCTCACCGACGGGGACCGGGTGATCTGCGTCATCCGCGGCAGCGCCGTCAACAACGACGGCGCCACCGACGGCCTCACCACCCCCGACCCCGACGCCCAGCGCGCCGTGATCCTCGCCGCCTGCCGGCGTGCCGCCGTCGACCCCACCGACCTCCAGTACGTCGAACTCCACGGCACCGGCACCCCCGTCGGCGACCCCGTCGAGGCAGGCGCGGTCGGCCGCGCCGCCGGAGCCGGCCGCGCCGACGGACCCCTGCTGGTCGGCTCCGTGAAGACCAATCTCGGCCACCTCGAAGCCGCCGCGGGCATCGTCGGCCTCCTCAAGGTCGCCCTCAGCCTCCGCCACCGCGCCCTGCCGCCCACCCTCAACCACGTCCGCCCCCACCCCGACGCCCGGCTGGACGCCCACCACCTGCGCGTGCGGACCGAACACGGGCCCTGGCCCCACCCCGAGCGGGAACTGATCGCGGGCGTCAACTCGTGGGGCATCGGGGGCACCAACTGCCACGTCGTGCTCTCCGAGGCACCGGCCGCCCCGGAGGCGGCCCCGGCACCGGCGACGGACGGTCTGCCGCGCGTCTGGCCGGTGTCCGCCCGTACCGGGACCGCCCTGCGCGCCCAGGCCGGCCGCCTGCACACCCACCTCACCGACACCGACCCCTCGGCCACCCCCGACCAGGTCGGCCACGCCCTCGCCTTCACCCGCACCGCGTTCCGCCACCGGGCCGCCGCCGTCGGCACCACCCGGGCGGAACTCCTCGACGGTCTGCGCGCCCTCGCTGAGGGAACCGCCTCCGCGCACCTGGTCACCACTGGCGCACCGGCCGCCGGCCCGGCCCCCCTCGCCGTGATCTTCGGCGGCGGAGGCAGCCAACGCCCCGGCATGGGCGCCGAGCTGTACGCCACCCACCCGGTGTACGCCGCCGCCTTCGACGCCGTCTGCGACGAACTCGACCGCCGTCTCCCACGCCCCGTCCGCCCGTTGATCCTCGCCGAGCCGGACACCCCGGAAGCCCGGCTGCTCGACCGCACCGACTTCGCCCTCCCCGCGCTGCTGGCCGTCGAGGTCGCCCTCTACCGCCTCTACGAGAGCTGGGGCCTGCGCCCCACCCACCTCACCGGCCACTCCATGGGCGAGCTGACCGCGGCCCATATCGCCGGCGTCCTCACCCTGCCCGACGTCTGCGAACTCGCCGTCGCCCGCGCCCGGCTCATCCAGTCCGCGGCCGGCGGCGCCATGGCCGCCGTCGAGGCCTCGGAGGAGGAGGTGCTGGCGGCCCTCGACGAGTTCTCCGCCGCCGTGTCCATCGCCGGTGTCAACGCACCCGACTCCACGGTCATCTCCGGCGACGAGGACGCCGTGCTCGAGCTGTGCGCACGGTGGCGCTCCCGGGGACGCAAGACCAAGCGCCTGGCGGTCACCGTCGCCGGCCACTCCCCGCACATGGACGGCATCCTCGACGAGTTCCGCACGGTGGCCCGCCGCCTGTCCTACTCCCCGCCCCGCATCCCGGTCGTCTCCAACGTCACCGGCACCGTGGCCGCCGCCGGCCAGCTCACCGACCCCGAGTACTGGGTCCGCCACGTGAGGGCGACCGTCCGTTTCGCCGACGGGGTGCGCACCCTGCACGCCGAGGGTGTCACCACCTACCTGGAACTCTCCCCGAGCCCCGTCCTGGCTCCCGCCGTCGGCACCTGCCTGGACGGCGAGGAGCGCAGGCCGGTCGTCATCACGACCCTCCAGCGCGACCGCGCCGACGCGCTCGGCGCGGCAAGCGCCCTGGCCGCCCTGTTCACCGCCGGTCATGACGTCGACTGGTCCGCGGTCCTCCCGCACGGCACCCCGGACTGCGATCTGCCGACGTACGCCTTCCAGCGACGCTCCTACTGGCCGCAGCTGGCCACCACGGCCCGTCCGGATCGCGCGGTGTCACTCGCCTCGGGGCCCGCGCGGCCGACGGAGGCCGAGGAGGCCGAGGAGGCAGGGGGAGGGCACCCGCTGGCAGGGCTGCGCGGAGACGCCCTGCGGACCGCCGTACGCGACCTCGTCGAGACGGCCGTCACCGCGGTGGTGGGCGAGGACGACGAACCGGAACGGCGCCCCGGTGACGGCCGAGGAGCGCACCAGACGTTCAAGGACCGGGGCTTCACCTCCCTGCGCGCCGTCGAGATGCGCGACCGGCTGGAGGCGGCGACGGGCCTGCGCCTGCCGTCCGGCCTGCTGTTCGACCACCCCACCGTGGACATGCTCGTCGACCATCTGTGCCGCACGCTGTCGGGGGATGCCGGGGTGTCCGCGGCGGTGGTGGGTGAGGTGGCGGCGGTGGATGAGCCGCTGGCGATCGTGGGGATGGCGTGCCGGTTCCCGGGTGGTGTCGAGGGTCCCGATGACCTGTGGCGCTTGGTGGCCGAGGGGCGGGATGTGGTGGCCGGGTTCCCGACGGACCGGGGCTGGGATCTGGAGGGTCTGTTCCATCCGGATCCGGAGCACGCGGGGACGTCGTATGCCCGTGAGGGAGGCTTTCTGGGGGGTGCGGCGGAGTTCGACGCGGAGTTCTTCGGGATCAGTCCGCGTGAGGCGCTGGCGATGGATCCGCAGCAGCGGCTGCTGCTGGAGACCGGGTGGGAGGCGCTGGAGCATGCCCGGATCAACCCCCAGACACTGCGCGGCAGCCGCACCGGCGTCTTCACCGGCCTCATGAACAACGACTACGCCACTGGCCTGGGACAGGGCGGGTCCACGACCGAGGGCATCGACGGCTACCTGCTGACCGGCCGCTCGACCAGTGTGGCGTCGGGCCGGTTGGCGTATGTGTTCGGGTTCGAGGGTCCCGCGGTGAGTGTGGACACGGCGTGTTCGTCGTCGCTGGTGGCGTTGCATCTGGCGGGTCAGGCGCTGCGGCTGGGTGAGTGTGATCTGGCGTTGGCGGGCGGGGTGACGGTGATGTCGACGCCGTCGACGTTCGTGGATTTCAGCCGTCAGCGGGGGCTGTCCGCGGACGGCCGGTGCCGCGCCTTCTCCGCGGACGCGGATGGTACGGGCTGGTCCGAGGGTGTGGGTCTGCTGGTGGTGGAGCGGTTGTCGGACGCGTTGCGGCGTGGGCACCGGGTGTGGGCTGTGGTGCGGGGCAGCGCGGTGAACCAGGACGGTGCGTCC
>NZ_JBFAWY010000029.1:0-94505 GCF_040680575.1 Streptomyces sp. NPDC052020 | reverse complement strand
CCGGAGCCGGGGCGTGAAGGCCACCAAGCCGGGTTGGCATCCAGGCTCCGCGGGCGTTCATGACCCGCATGGCGGACGGAACATCCCCGCGTTGACGGGGTGGAGGACGCCCGCGGGTTGAGAAAGCGGCGCGGATCGTCCCCGCGGCCGGAAGGAACCGTCGATGGCCGACCCGGGGGGATTCAGAACTCGAGACAGGGCTGGTCCGCAACCGCCGGGTGAGCCCTCATGGCGTCGTTCGCCGACGCGTGGTCCGGTGGGTGAGCCTCTCGGGCCGGCTCTGGCGAGGGCCCTCGGAAAACAGGGACGCGGCCGTGTCGCCGGCTGTGCCAGGCTGGCGGACTGTCCCTGGACCGATTCGACACAGGAGCGTCCGATGACGGCACGGTCCCGCCTGACCCCCTGCTGGAGCAGTTCGACTTCGCACGCAAACGCCTCACCGACCGGATGACGGGGCCGGTCATGGACAGCGGTGACGGGGCGCATACCGAGGTCGGGCCCATGTCCGACGAGGAATACTTCTGGGAACCAGTGCCCGGCTGCTGGTCGGTACGGCGGCGCGTGGACGGGCCGGGACCGCGCGCGACTTTCCTGGCCGGCGCCGGCGACTGGGGCCGCGACGCCGCTTCCTACCCGCATCCCTGGCCGCCGCCCTTCACCACTATCGCGTGGCGCCTGAGCCACCTCGGCGAAATGCTGGCCCTGCGCGCCGACCACACCGCCGGCAGTCACGCACTGACCCGGGACGACTGCCCCGTCAGCGGGGACGCCGCAGGAGCGGTCGCGGCCTTCGACGCCAGTGCCGCGGCCTGGCGGAGGGCGCTACTGAGCGTCGGCGAGGCTGCGCTCGACACCGTGGGGTATTGCACCTACCCGCACGGCAGCGACCCGGAGGAGCCGTTCATCGACATCGTGTGGTGGGTCAACCAGGAAGTGCTGCACCACGGGGCCGAGATCGCCCTGTTGCGCGACCTCTACCGCGCCCGGCCGCACTGAGCCCCCTTGCCGGCGGCGATGCCGACCACGTGGGTCACGAGAGGGCGACCGTGCCGGTGTCGGAGACGCCCCTGGCCGGCGGAGTGGAAGGCCTGGAGGACGAACCACAGGCCCCGCACGGTCCGGGCGGGCAGCCGCGGCGGCAGGAAGATCGGGAACGGGACGAGCGGGGGGTGTGAGGGTGCGAACCACTCAACCGCCGAGTGACCCCGTGTGCCCTTCCGGGCGGGCACCGGTCATGCCGGCCCCTTGGCCGGCGGCTCGTCACTCGTCGAGCAGATCGGGGTGTTCGTGGGTGATCTCATCCCACAGGAGCTCGAAGCTGAAGCGGGCGAGCTCGGGGGCACCGAAGCCTTCGGCCGCGGCGAGGGCCTGTTCGTGGGTGAGGGGCTGAGGTGTTCCGGCCGCCGACGCGAGGAGCTGGACCTGGGCACAGGTCTCGTAGGTGAAGAACCAGTGCACGGCCTCTTCGATCGATTCGCCGACGGTGACGAGTCCATGGTGCTTGAGGAGGAGGGCCCGGTGGTCACCGAGTTTCTGGGCCATGTCGCGGCCCTGCGCCACGGTGACGGAAGGGCCTTCATAGTCCTCATAGAGGACCTGCTGCTGGTAGAAGGCGGCTGATTCCTGGTCCAGGGGGACCAGGAGCCGGCCAAGGGAGCTCAGCGCGCGGGAGTGCACGGTGTGGCCGTGGGCGGCGGCGGTGACGTCGGGGCGCATTGTGTGGATGGGCGCGTGGATGACGAAGGCGCTGGTGTTGAGGCGGTGGTGGCCCTCCACCACGGTCCCGGTGTCATCGACGCAGATCAGGTCGGCGACGCGGAGGCGGTTGAAGGAGACACCGAAGGGGTTGACCCAGAAGTGATCAGGGTGTTCGGGATCACGCACGGAGATGTGGCCGGAGATGCCCTCGCCGTACCCGTACTTGCCGAAGAGACGCAGGGCCGCGGTCAGGCGCTGTTTGCGATGGCGGCGCTCGTCGGCGGGTGAGGCGAAGACGGGCGGGCCGGGGATGGGCAGACCGGTGTCGGTGTCGGATTCATGGCGTGTCACGGGGCGGGGCCTTCCACGGGACGGGATGGAACAGGTGCTGGACGAGGACTCGCGAGACGAAGAGCCGACGGGCCGCGCATGCCTCACTCCTGGTGGGAGAGGCCGAGCGGCAGCAATCCGGTGGCCGGGTGGCATCCGACATAGCGGGCCCGTACGGAACCCGGTGGCAGCACGCTCACCTCGTGCCAGAGAGCGACGTCGAGGGGGCTCTGTTCTTCGTGGAGCATGGAGAAGAACGATCGGTATATCCTCAAGTGTGTTTCGTGGAAATGAGTCCACGACAGAAGGTGATCGAGCGAGACGAACCAGGCCACGGTGCACGCTCTGTCCAGCGGGTTTCCATCCATGTCCCGCTCGGCTACTTCCCGCGTGCAGATGCAACCGGTTTCCGGGTGCTCATCGAGGTAGGTGACACCTCTTTTTTTGACCGGCTGGACCTTTTGCAGGAAATGTTCGCGGAAGGTGCTGCTTCCTGACCAGTCCTGGGCAGTGCGGATCAGGCAGATGCCGCCTTCTATGGTTACATCCACGGTGTTGTCGTGGACCTCGAGCGCGGCACCGCGGGTGGGCGGAGCCGAGGATTCTCGCATGCGGTCGCGCGCGGACCCCCAGTAGTCGTGCAATTCCGTCGGTTCCTGGTCGAGGATTTCCGCCAGGCCGCCCGTGGGGTACTGATCCTGCCGGTGGGTGTGCAGGGTCTCGGTGGCTTCCACAGGTATCAGTGCCTCTTCCCACCACGCGCCTGCTCCCTGGATTGGAGCCGAGTGTTTCCCCTCTGCGACCCATGAGCGATGGCGGGCCGGGTCGAGCCAGTAGGCGAACCATATGGTGTTGGTCAGCCCCGCAGAGTCCGTGAATGAGCCCCGATTGACCACGTCCGGCCGGCTCGGGGACTGAAACCTTTCACGCATTTCAGCCGCTGCCGTCTCGTGTAGGGCATCAGCGGCGGACTGCACGCCGTACTGACCCATCACGTAGGCCGTGCATCCGGACGGGAAAACCCCGGTGAATGCGGGAAAGCGAGGAGTGTGCTGGGCAGGGGCGCAGGAACGCTTCGCCATGGCCACATCCTTGAGGCGAGACGTCGTCAGGTCTTTGGCCGGGAGCGGGAGGGGTCGAGAAGGTGGAACGGGCCTCGATCCATTATAACGCGCTTTCATGATCCGGCGCTTTTCTGGTTGGTGCCGCCGGGCTGTATTGGTCTGCCTCGATCGCGCCTTACCGGGTACAGGAATAGCCTGAGGCCGGTCGAGGTGTGCCCGTCGGCCCGGACTTCGACTCGTGGTGCGGGCGGCCGGTTCGGGCGGAGATCGATAGGCGGAGGTGCGCTGATGATCACTCTCGTGAATCCTGTCTCGAGCGGCGTTTTCCTGTCGGCGGCCATCAGGGAGCGCGGCGAGGAGTGTGTGCTCGTCTACGACGGGCACTTCGCAGCGGCGGCTGAGGATGGCGGCCCCGGTCGGCGTGTGGTTAACCGGGACGTGCGCAGCACCGCCCGCCTGCTGCGCGGCCTGCGTGTCCGGCACGTCGTTCCCGGGAGCGAGGCCGGCGTCGACCTCGCCCACCGCCTTGCCGCGCACCTGGACCTTCCGCGCAACGACGATGCGACGGCCTCGGCACGGTGTGACAAGGCGCGAATGGTGCGCGCTCTGGGTGACGCCGGCCTCCAGGTGCCCCGGCAGGCCCTGGTCACCACCGGGGACGACCTGCCCGGCGCCCTCGATCACGTGGGACTGCCGCTTGTCGCCAAGCCTCCCGCCAGTTCCGGGAGCGACGGGTGCAGGATCTGCCGTACGGAACGGGAGACCACCGAGCATTTCATGGCGATCCACCGCCGCCCCAACATGCTCGGCACGGTCAACGAGGCAGTGCTCGTCCAGGAATACCTTCCCGGTACCCAGTACCTCGTCTCCACGGTGAGCATGGACGGACAACACCACCTCCACGAGGTGTCGCGCAGCCGGGTCGACGAACACGGCGGCACGCCGACGCGGCGCCACACGATCAGCTGCCACAGACTGGGGCCCGGGGAACGCGGCGTCATCGCCTACGTGTGGGCGTGCCTGGACGCCCTCGGCATCCGGAGCGGCGCGGCCAACACGGACGTACGCCTCACGGAGGACGGGCCCCGGATCATCGAGGTGAACGCCCGGATCCTCGGGCCGACTCTTGATCCGGATCCCTACTTCATAGCCTTCGGATCGAGTCAGCAGCACCTCCTGGTCGAGAGCATGCTCGCTCCCGCTGACTTCCGGCGGCGGCTGCGTCTGGGGTACACCCCGCCGAAGGTGATGGGGAAGGCGTTCCTGCGCAGCTTCGGTTCCGGTGTGCTGCGCGGCGTGCCGGGGCTGGAAGCCGTCCGCCGCCTGCCGGGTTTTCACAGCGCCACGTCCCTGCCCGAGGTCGGCAGCACGGTCGAGGACCACGCTCTCACCACGGGGGCCACGGGCATCGTGTACTTCGTCCACGAGGACGAGCCCGTGGTCGAGAAGTCCCTCGCCGTCCTGATGGGCATGGAGGACGCGGGCGCGCTTTTCGATATCACCGCGGTGTGACCCGGAGGCACCGGTCGTGCTCCGTGAAGTCGCCGTGGTGGGAGCCGGTGCGACCGGTACGTCGGCGGTGGTCAACCTGGTCCGGACCGGTGTCGCCCGGAGCGTCAACGTCTTCGAACCGGGAGCGGTCGGTCACGGGGATGCCTTCGCCTCGACGGACCCGGCGCTCTTGTGCAACACATCGGCCGACAGCATGTCGCTGGTCACCGAGTGTCCCGATGACTTCGTCGACTATCTGCGCGGACTCGGTATGCCCGTCGCGCCGCGGGACTGTGTACCGCGGTACCTGTTCGCGCAGTACTGCCGGGACCGGTACCTGCGCGTACGCTCGGAAGCCTCGGCACGCGGGGTGCGGCTCCGTCACCACCGGGACAAGGTGGTCTCCGTGGCGGGCGCGGGGCCGGGTTACGCGCTGCGCACCGCGAGCGGGGCCGAGTGTCCGGCTGACGCCGTGATGCTCTGCATGGGAGTGGACGCGTGGACCCCACCGGTCGTCCGGCCGTTCCGGTGTCACCCGCGGGTGGTGCCGGCCTCGGCCGTGGATTCGGCCGCCGCCTTGCCCCGCGACGCGCGTGTCCTGGTTCTGGGAAGCCGACTGTCCGCGGTCGACGCGGTGATCCTGCTCAGCCGTTCCGGCTGCCGTGTCCAGATGGCTTCGCCGTCGGGCACCCTGCCCTCCGTGAGGACCCGGATGTACCCCTCGGACAGCGGATCGCTCGCAGCTCTGGCGGGACACCCCTGGGTGGGGACGACGGACGCGGCCCAGGCCGACCGGTTCATTGCCGGCCTGGTCCGCTGCCTGGCCGGTCACGGCCGTCCCCACCTTCGAGATCAGCTGTCATTGGCGGACGACCCGGTGGAACGCCTGCGTGCGGAGATCGCCATCGCGGAGGAAGGACGCAACTTCTGGCAGGACCTGACCGTCGAGTTCATCGCGCTGACCAATGACTGGTTGCTCCGGCAGCCGCCGACGGCGTGGAAGGATTTCTGGACCGTCGTGGAAGGTGTTCTCGACCGGTACATCTCGGCCATGCCGGTGGGCAACGCGAAGAAGCTCCTGTCCCTGGCGGACGCCGGGCGCCTGGAAGTGCGCGGGCGCCGGCCCGCCGAGCTGTTCCGGACGGGGAGCCGGTGGGCCATGAAGTGGCAGGACGGCTCATGTGATCACTTCGACGCCGTTGTCTATGCCACCGGTTACCGTCCGCCCGCCATGCGGTGTTCGGACGGCAGCCTCCTCCTGGGCGAGCGCCGGCGGGGAACGCCGCCCGCGGTGTCGGCGGAGCTGCGTGTGGACCTGGGACGGGACTCGGACGAGCGCGTGTTCGCGGTGGGACAGTGCTCCGCGTCCCGGGTGCCGCTCGTGCACGGGGTGGTCGCCGTCGTCCCTCAGATCTCCCGTGTCATGCGCCAGTTGCGGGCTCTTCCGCGCCACCTGCCGCCGCCCCGCCGGTGACACCTTCGACCAGCTCCGCGTCACCTGGGGCGCCGGGGCCCAGCGCACCGGCGAGTTCGTACGCCGCCACCGCCACGACCCCAAGCCGGGGGCGAGCCATGGGGTAAGCCGGTCGAGGGCGGCGGGGCCGCGGGCGGCGCTGGGCAGCGCGGCAGGACGTCGCGTGAGCAGGACGCCTCGATGGCGCCGAGACGGACCAGGGCGAGGCGTTCGCTGACGACGGGGCCGAGGCGTTCGTCGCGCAGATAGGCGTTCAGGGCACGTGGATGTCGATGACGGGCTGTGCTGGTTGTCGGCTCATGGGTCCTGAGGGGTCGTTGCGGCAGAGGGGACCGACGCTAGCGAGCGCCGGGATGGCGTCGGAGATTCGACGCGCGATGTCCGATGGGGCGGCGGCGGTGGTGCCCGGCAGAAGCACTTCCACGCCTCGGCGCATGAGGCAGGACGCCGCGTCGGTGTTTCGGGACTCCTCTGTGTACTGTGGCCGGGGCGGCGGGGCCTTAGTGAGCCCGTCGACCGAACAGGACGCCGCGCGGTTCGGGCGGCGGGGGTGTGCCGGGCTTGAGGGGCCAGGCGAGGAGCATGCCGGCGGCGAAGCCGACCACGTGGGCCACGTAGGCGACCGTGCCGGCGTCGGAGACGCCCTGGCCGGCGGAGTAGAAGGCCTGGAGGACGAACCACAGGCCCAGCACGATCCAGGCGGGCAGCCGCAGCGGCAGGAAGATCAGGAACGGGACGAGGACCCAGACGCGGGCCTTCGGATACAGCACCAGATACGCGCCGAGGACACCGGCGATCGCCCCGGAGGCGCCGATCAGCGGGTCCCCGGAGTCGGAGTTCGCCAGGGCGAAGCCGTACGAGGCCGCGTAGCCGCAGACGCCGTAGAACAGCAGGAACCGCAGGTGCCCCATCCGCTCCTCGATGTTGTTCCCGAAGATCCACAGGAACAGCATGTTGCCCAGCAGGTGCACCCAGCTGCCGTGCAGGAACATCGCCGTCAGGACGCTCAGCTCGGGCGACTTCTCATAGCCGGGCGGCGCGATCACGCAGCCCGGTCCGCGCGGGCCCACCCCGGTCTCGCCGGTGGGCACCAGGCGCGGCATCTCGTGGTGGATCAGCTCCTGCGGCACCGCCGCGTACTGGTCGAGGAACGCCTGGAGATGGCACAGCTGGGCCAGGCTGCCGTCGCCCGTGAGGGAGCCTGCCATGCCGGGCGTGAACACGAACACAAGGATGTTCGCGACGATCAGCGCGTACGTCACCCAGGGGATGCCGCGCACCGGGTTCACGTCATGAACGGGAATGACCACGAGGGACTTGTGCCCGCGGTGCGGCGGGCGAATCGGTGAACTCCCCGGACGGAGCTCACGCCCCGGCCTCGCGCACCTTCGCCGCCGCTTTGCGGGCCGCCACCAGCACCGGATCCCATACGGGGGAGAAGGGCGGGGCGTACCCCAGGTCCAGGGCCGTCATCTGCTCCACCGTCATGCCCGCCGTGAGGGCCACCGCCGCGATGTCGACGCGTTTGCCCGCGCCCTCCCGGCCGACGATCTGGACGCCGAGGAGGCGGCCGGTGCGGTGTTCGGCGAGCATCTTCACCGTCATGGGGGAGGCGCCCGGGTAGTACCCCGCGCGGCTGGTCGACTCGATGGTGACCGCCACGAACCGCAGCCCCGCCCGCCGCGCGTCCTTCTCCCGCAGCCCGGTGCGGGCGATCTCCAGGTCGCAGACCTTGCTGACGGCGGTGCCGACCACACCGGGGAACGTGGCGTAACCGCCGCCGACGTTGGTGCCGATGACCTGGCCGTGCTTGTTGGCGTGCGTACCGAGCGCGATGTGCCGATGCTGGCCGGAGACCAGGTCGAGGACCTCCACGCAGTCGCCGCCGGCCCAGATGTTCTCGTGCCCGCGCACCCGCATCGCCCGGTCCGTGAGCAGCCCGCCGTGGCTGCCGAGGGGGAGCCCGGCCGCCTCGGCGAGCGACGTCTGCGGGCGCACCCCGATCCCGAGCACCACCACGTCCGCCGGGAACTCGGCGTCCCGCGTGGCCACCGCGCGGACCCTGCCGTCGTCCCCGGTGAGCAGCCCGGTCACCTCGGCGTCGTTCACCATGGTGATGCCCAGGCCCTCCATGGCGTCGTGCACCAGGCGGCCCATGTCCGGATCGAGGGTCGACATCGGCTCCGCGGCCCGGTTGACGACCGTCACCTGGTAACCGCGCTTGATGAGCGCCTCCGCCATCTCCACGCCGATGTAGCCGGCGCCGACGACCACGGCCCGGCGGCCGCGCGTGCGGGCCAGCGTGCCGAGGAGCGCCTCGCCGTCGTCGAGGGTCTGCACACCGTGCACCCCCGGCGCGTCGGCGCCCGGCAGGTCCGGGCGGACCGGGCGGGCGCCGGTCGCGATCACGAGCTGGTCGTACGGCGTCCAGGACTCCGCCCCGGAGTCGACGTCCCGCGCGCGTACCCGCCCGCCCGCCACGTCGATCTCGGTGACCTCGGTACGCAGCCGCAGGTCGATGTCCCGCGCGCGGTGCTCTTCGGGCGTGCGCGCGATCAGCCGGTCCCGGCCGGGGACGTCACCGCCCACCCAGTAGGGGATGCCGCACGCCGAGTAGGAGGTGAAATGCCCGCGTTCGAACGCCACGATCTCCAGCTCGCCGGGGCCCTTCAGCCGGCGGGCCTGCGACGCCGCGGACATCCCCGCGGCGTCACCGCCGATCACGACCAGACGCCGCCTCGGGTTTCGCGTATCGCTCATGCTCATGCGGACACGCTACGGGCACGGGCCGAACCGTTCCCCCTCGGCCCTGCCCGCCGGCCCCGCCCCGCTCGCCCCCTCGCGGTCCGCTCGGCCCGCTGCCGCTCAGTCCTGGCCGTCGGTGCCGGCGGAGCGGCCCGGCCGCCGCGCCCGCGCCACCCGCGGCCACAGCAGCACGAGCGGCGCCGCCACCGCGGCGAACGGCAGCGCCGCGCCGAGCGCCACCGCCAGCCAGCGCAGCATCGTCACGAACGCGTCCCAGCCGCCCGCCAGCGCGTCGGTGAAACCGGTGTCGTCCTCCCCCTCGGTCTGCGACACCGGCGTCTCGGTCAGGGACAGGGTGATCGTGGCCAGCGTCGTACGGTCCTTCAGGGACGCCTGCCGGGCCAGCAGCGCCTCCAGTTCGGCCTGGCGGGAGCTCAGCTCGCCCTCCAGGGTCACCACGTCGCTCAGCTTCGTCGCCCGGTCCATCAGCGCGCGGACGCGGGCCACGCTGGCGCGCTGGGACGTGATCCGGCTCTCCACGTCCACGACCTGATCGGTGACGTCCTCGGCCTTGGCGCCGCGTTCGAGCAGCTTCCCGGCGCCTTCCAGACCGGCCAGGACGCCGTCGTACCTCTCCACGGGCACGCGCAGCACGACCCGGGTGCGCTCGTGGCCGTCCTCGTCGCGGGTGGTGGTCTCGTTGCCGATGTAGCCGCCCGCGCTCTCCACGTCGGCGCGGGCCGCGTCGAGGGCCTTGGGGACGCTTTCGACCTGGACGGTCAGCGACGCGGTGCGGATGATGTGGCCGGTGGTGAGCTTCGGCGGTGCCGACGCCTGGGCCCCGCCCGCGCCGCCCGCGCCGCCGCTGTAGGCGCCGTCCTCGCGCGCGTCCGCCCGCGAGGCGGCCTCCTTGCCGGAGTCGGCCGCGGAGCCGCCCCCGGCGCTGTCCTCCCCGGCGGCGCCGCAGCCGGTGAGGGCGAGGGCCGCCGCGAGCAGGAGCCCGGCGAGGGGCCGGCCGGGTCGTACCGAACGTCGTGCGCGCATGTGGGTTCCCCCGAGGTGGTGAGCGGTGAGACCTGACGTCCCTTCGACGCCGGAGGCGGCCGGGACGTTGGCGCGGAGCGGTCCCGAAGAGGTCACGGTCGGGACTCGCGCCGGACACCCGGGGGCCGGGCCGCGCTGTCGGTGCCGTCTGAGAGGCTGGGGACATGCGCGAAGAGGAGACCCGTGCGGGTACGGGGCATGTCGTCGTCATCGGGGCCGGCATCGCGGGGCTGGCCGCCGCGCACCGGCTGCTGGAGCGCGGGGCGCGGGTGACGGTGCTGGAGGCGTCCGGCCGGGTCGGGGGCAAGCTGCTGCCCGGCGAGATCGCGGGAGTGCGGGTCGACCTCGGCGCCGAGTCCATGCTGGCCCGCCGCCCCGAGGCCGTGGGCCTGGCCCGCGAGGCGGGCCTCGCCGACCGCCTCCAGCCGCCGGCCACCGCGACGGCCTCCCTGTGGACCCGGGGGGCGCTGCGCCCCATGCCCAAGGGGCACGTCATGGGCGTCCCCGGCACGGCCGCCGCCCTGTCCGGCGTGCTGTCCGAGGAAGGGCTGGCCCGTATCGAGCGCGACGCCGCCCTGCCCCGCACGGAGACCGGCGACGACGTGGCGGTGGGCGCGTACGTGGCCGGGCGGCTGGGCCGCGAGGTCGTCGACCGCCTCGTCGAACCGCTGCTCGGCGGCGTCTACGCGGGCGACGCCTACCGCATCTCGATGCGCTCGGCCGTCCCGCAGCTCTTCGAGGCCGCCCGGACGCACGCCTCCCTCACCGAGGCGGTCCGCGCCATCCAGGGCCGGACGGCCGCCGCCCCGCGGAGCGGACCGGTCTTCATGGGCATCCGCGGCGGCATCGGCACCCTCCCGCTCGCCGTCGCCCGGTCGGTGCGGGCCCGCGGCGGCGACATCGTCACGGACGCGCCGGTGACCGAGCTGCGCCGCACCGCGCCCGCCGGCTGGCGGGTCGTCGCCGGCGGGCGGGTCCTGCACGCCGACGCGGTGGTCGTCGCCGTCCCGGCGCCCGCGGCCGCCGGCCTGCTGCGGGCCGAGGCGCCCGCCGCGGCGGCCGAGCTCGCCGCCGTCGAGTACGCCTCCATGGCGCTGGTCACCCTCGCCTACCGCCGCTCCGACGCGGAGGCGCTGCCCGAGGGCAGCGGCTTCCTCGTGCCCCCGGTCGACGGGCGGACCATCAAGGCGTCCACCTTCGCCTCCCGCAAGTGGGGCTGGATCGCCGAGGAGGACCCGGACCTGGTGGTGCTGCGCACCTCCGTCGGCCGGTACGGAGAGACGGAGATCCTCGGCCGCGACGACGCCGGCCTCGTGGCCGTCTCCCGGCACGACCTGAAGGAGGCCACCGGCCTGGACGCCGAGCCGGTCGCCACGCGCGTCACCCGCTGGACCGACGGCCTGCCGCAGTACCCCGTCGGCCACCACGCGCGCGTGGCCCGCGTCCGCGAGCAGGTGGCCCGGCTGCCTGGGCTGGCCGTGTGCGGGGCGGCGTACGACGGTGTCGGCATCTCGGCGTGCGTCGCCAGTGCGTACGCGGCCGTGGACCAGATCCACGGTGACCTGCGCGCTCTGCAGGAGCTCACCGCCCACCCGGTGCAGAGCCTGCACGGCGGAGCGGGAGAATAGGGCCATGAGTGACGACGCCTCCACCCCCGCCCCCGAGCGGATCCCGAACAAGGGCAAGCTGGCCAAGGACCTCAACGAGGTCATCCGCTACACCCTCTGGTCCGTCTTCAAGCTGAAGGACGCGCTCCCGGAGGACCGCGCCGGGTACGCCGACGAGGTCCAGGAGCTGTTCGAGCAGCTCGCCGCCAAGGACGTGACCATCCGCGGCACCTACGACGTCTCCGGTCTGCGCGCCGACGCCGACCTGATGATCTGGTGGCACGCCGAGACCAGCGACCAGCTCCAGGAGGCGTACAACCTCTTCCGCCGCACCCGGCTCGGCCGCGCGCTCACGCCGGTGTGGTCGAACATGGCGCTGCACCGCCCCGCCGAGTTCAACCGCTCGCACATCCCGGCGTTCCTCGCCGACGAGACGCCGCGGAACTACGTCAGCGTCTACCCGTTCGTGCGCTCCTACGACTGGTACCTCCTGCCGGAGGAGGACCGCCGCCGGATGCTCGCCGACCACGGCAAGATGGCCCGCGGCTACCCGGACGTGCGCGCCAACACGGTCGCCTCGTTCTCCCTCGGCGACTACGAGTGGATCCTCGCCTTCGAGGCCGACGAGCTGTACCGCATCGTCGACCTGATGCGTCACCTGCGCGCCTCCGAGGCCCGTCTGCACGTGCGCGAGGAGGTGCCGTTCTTCACCGGCCGCCGCAAGGACATCGGGGACCTGGTGGCCGGGCTCGCCTGATCAGCGCGCGGTCCCGGGCACGGCGGCGGCCCGGGAGCGGCTCGCCGGCTCCGGCGCCGGGCGCGGGGCGCAGGACGCGTCCCGCGCCGGCAGGCGCCCGTCCAGCAGGTACGCCTCCAGATGGCCGTTCACACAGGCGTTCGACCCGCCCGCGACGCCGTGCGTGCCGGCGCCCCGCTCGGTCACCAGCACCGAGCCCGCCAGCCGGCGGTGGAGCTCCAGCGCCCCTTCGTAGGGGGTGGCCCCGTCGCGCTCCCCGGCCAGGATCAGCGTCGGCGGCAGCTCGCCCGGCCCGGTGCGCACCTCCAGCGGCCGCTGCCGCGGCGCCGGCCAGTACGCGCAGGGCAGATTGGTCCACACGTTCTCCCAGGTCTCGAACGGCGCCCGGCGTGCCAGCCGGGTGTTGTCCCGGTCCCAGACCCGGAAGTCCGTCGGCCAGGGCGCGTCGTTGCACTCGACGGCCGTGTAGACCGCGCTCCCGTTCTCCTCCTCGGCCGCCTCCTCCGGATGCGGCCCCGCCTGGTCGATCAAGGGCCGCGGATCCCCCTTCAGATAGGCCGACAGCGCGTGCGCGCGGTGCGGCCACAGATCGTCGTAGTACGCGGCCCGCAGCAGCGTCTCCTGCAACTGCGCCGGACCGACCGTGCCGCCCGCCGGCCGCGCCGACAGACGGGCGCTCGCCACCTCGTAGCCGCGCTGCACCTCGCCGGGGGTGCGGCCGAGGCCGTACACGTCGTCATGGGCGGCGACCCACCTGCGGAAGTCCGCCCAGCGGCGCTCGAACGCCGCCGACTGGTCGAGGTTGTTGCGGTACCAGATACGCCGCGGGTCCGGGTTCACCACCGAGTCGAACACCATCCTGCGCACATGCCGGGGGAACAGCTCCGCGTACAGCGCCCCGAAGTACGTCCCGTACGAGGCGCCCATGAACGTCAGCCGCTTCTCGCCCAGCGCCGCCCGCACCACTTCCAGGTCGCGGGCGTTGTTGAGGGAGTGGTGGTGGCGCAGCGCGTCGCCGGACCGCTCGGCGCAGCCGCGCGCGTACGCCCTGGCCTCGGCGATCCGCTGCCGCTTGAAGGACGCCGACGGGTGCCGCGGGGCCGGGCCGGGCCCAGGGAAGAAGTGCCGCGGATCCTGGCAGGACAGCGGCGCGGAGGGGGCGACGCCGCGCGGGGCGTAGCCGACGAGGTCATAGGCCGCCGCCAGCCGCTTCCACTCCGGCAGCAGCCCGGCCAGCGGGAAGTGCAGCCCGGAGGCGCCCGGCCCGCCCGGGTTGTACACCAGGGCCCCCTGCCGGGGCACCGCGCGCCCGCCGTCGTACGGGTCCTTCCCCGTGGCCCGCATCCGGCCGACGGTGAGCCGGATCCGCGGGCCGTCCGGGCGGGCGTAGTCGAGCGGGACCGTGACCGTGCCGCAGCGCAGGGCGCCGGGCAGGTCCTCCGCGTCCGGGCACCTGCCGAAGGAGATCCCGGCGGCCGCGGCGCGCGCGGCGGCCACCGCGGTACCGCGCCGCTCGGCCGCCCCGGGCCCTTCCGGTGCGCCGTCGGCCGGGGCCGCGGCGAGGGCGGTCAGGAGCAACGCCCCTGCGGCCGAGTGGACGACGGCAGCTCTCATCGCGGATCCCTTCCGAGCACGGCGGCGATGAAAGGGATGTTTCGGTCGATCACCGGGCAAGGCAAGCACCGCCGCGCGGCGCGTCGGCGTGTCCGCCGTGCGGCGGCCGCCCGCCCGCCCGGGCGCGACGCGGGACTGGCCGCCGGGCCCGATGGCGGACGGAGCGTCGCCGGTGTGCGGCGTTCCGTTGTCGTGGTGGTCAGCGCCGCAGCAGCACGCGGCGGGTGGCGCGGGCCAGTCGTACGGCGGGACGTCGCGGGGGCGGCACCGGTCCCGACCGCTCCAGCCACCACTGCCGCAGCGCGCGCCGGGCACGCGCGTCCTGCGGCAGGCCGCCGCCCAGCAGCCGCTCGGCGAAGTCGAGCGCGTCCTGCCGGTACCCGCCGGTCAGCGGGCGGCCATGGGCATAGGCGAGGAAGGCCGGCCGGTAGCCGTCCGCGAGGATCGCCGGCAGCTCGGGCGCGACCTTCGCCACGATGCCCGCCCGCTTCACCGCCAGTGCCCGCGCCTGCACCCGCAGCCGCACCCGGTCGAACCCCTCGGGCGCGGGCGTCCCCGCGACCAGCGCGGACAGCAGCGCGGCCTGCGCCAGGCCGAGCCGCTCCCGGGCGGGTCCGGTGCCGGAGGAGTCCACGGGGTCCGCCTCCGTCCCGGCGGGCAGGGCCGGGACGGCCGGGACGCGGGCCGCCTCCTCGGCGCGGTCCCCGGGCGCGAGCCGCCGCCCCGCGCGCAGCGCCGCCCGGATCGCGTCCAGCTCTCCCGCCAGCTCGGCCGGTTCCGGGAAGTTCTCGTCCCGCTCCAGGAGCACGCCCGGCGGGCGGACGCGTGCGGCGAGATCGGTCAGGATGCCGAGGACCGGCGGCGGGACGGGGTGGGCGTGGCTGTCGTGCCAGACGCCGTCGCGTTCGACGCCGCCCGCGACATGGACGTAGGCGATGGCCTCCAGGGGGAGGTCGGCCAGCGCCTTGGCCGGGTCCTCGCCGCGGTTGACGTGGTTGGTGTGGAGGTTGGCCACGTCGATCAGCAGGCGCACACCCGTGCGGTCGGCCAGCTCGTACAGGAACTGTCCCTCCGTCATCTCCTCGCCCGGCCAGGAGAAGAGGGCGGCGATGTTCTCGACGGCGAGCGGCACGGGCAGCGCGTCCTGCGCGATGCGGACGTTCTCGCACAGCACGCCGAGGGCGTCCCGGGTGCGCGGCACCGGCAGCAGATGCCCCGCCTCCAGGCGCGGGGTGGCGGTCAGCGGCCCGCCCGCGCGGACGAACGCGATGTGCTCGGTGACCAGCGGCGCGTCCAGCGCCCGGGCCCGCTCGGCCAGCGCGGTCAGCCGGTCGGGGTCGGGCCGTTCGGCACCGCCGAGACCGAGGGAGACGCCGTGCGGTACGACGGTGACACCGCGGTCGCGCAGGCGCCGCAGGGAGTCGGGGAGGTGGCCGGGGCAGACGTTCTCGGCCACGACCTCCACCCAGTCGATGCCCGGCATGCGCTCCACGGCGTCCGCGATCTCCGGCCGCCAGCCGATACCGGTCCCCAGTCGCTCCATCGTCCCCCTCCTCCGCACGCCGGGAAGCCGTCCCGGCGGTGAGGGGGGTATGGCCCCGGCCCACCCCGCCCCAACCGCGGCGCGGGCACGTTCAGAGGAACATTTGAGCTTCCGCGCTCGCCCCGGCCCCCGGTTCCGAGGCGGCGGCGCGGGGCAGGCCCCCTGTGCCACTTCGCGCCCGCGCCCGCTCTGTGCCACCCTGAACTGAGGTGCCCACGCACGCGCTCGGGCCCTTACCCGGCGGTAGGCGCTCGGCGCACGCCCAGGCACCGCGGTCCCGAGCGAGACATCGATCAACCGTCCCCTTCACGTTCACGCGCGTCGAGCCCGGTGCGTGCCCGGAGCGGCCCCCGGGACGGACCGGCCGGAGGGCCGGCGGCTCACGGGCTTCCGGTTTCCGGCTTCCGGCGGCGCGCCGTCGCCGCACGCGTACCGCTCCGGCGGCACACACCGGTGGCCGACCGCGCGAATCGCCGGACGGCGCGAGGGAGTGTCGCCATGGTCAGTACCACCGAGGACCACGCCCCGCACGGCGCCGAACGCGCCGCACCGCCCCGGACCGGGTGAAGATCCCCGTGATGACGCGGAACAGGACGTGGTGGCCGTGGGCGGTCGGGGCGGTCGGTGTCGTGGTGCTGGTCACGGTGGTGGCCCTGGTGGTGGGCGCGGGCGCTCAGGCGGCCGCCACGTCGTTGAGCGTGGTGATCTCGGCTGTCGCGGGCCTGCTCAGCTGGTCGTGGCACCGGTCACGGCCCGCCGCGCCGGCCACCCGGGCGGAGCTGGAGCAGGCCGCGGAGGCGCTCGCCGCGATGGTGCGCCGCCAGTGGACGGAGGAGGCCGCCGCGCAGGGCCTGCTGGACCCGCACCCGCTGGCGGTGCGCTGGCGCAGCGGGCAGACGGAGGCCGGCGACCATGTGCGGATGGTGGGCCGCACCCTGTCCGGCCGCAGCGACGACATCCCCGCCTTCGCCGCGGCCTTCCGCGCCCTGCCGCGCCGGCGGCTGGTGATCCTCGGCGAGCCCGGCGCGGGCAAGACGGCCCTGGCGATCCTCCTCGTCAGGGAACTCCTGCGCGACCCCGAACCCGGGGAACCCGTCCCGGTGCTGCTGGACCTGGCGTCGTGGAACCCGCGCAGGGAGCCGCTGGCGCAGTGGATGGCACGCCGCGTCCACGAGGACTACCCGGCGCTGCGCGACCACGAGACCTACGGCCGGGACGCGGCACGCAAACTGGTCGCCGAGGGGCGCGTCCTGCCCGTGCTGGACGGCCTGGACGAGATCCCCGCCGACCTGCGGCCCGAGGCGCTGGCGTCCGTCAACCACGCCATCGCCCTGCACGACCCGCTCATCCTCACCTCCCGCCGGGCCGAATACCACCGGCTGGTCGAAGAGGCCGACGTGATCACCGCCGCCGCCGTCGTCGTCGCGCAACCGGTGGAAGCGGCCGACGTGGTCGACTATCTGCGCAGCGCCGTCCCGCCCCGGCACATCCCGGCCTGGCAGCCGGTCCTGGACGACCTGGCCGGCCGGCCCCGGGGCGCCGTCGCCCAGGCCCTGTCGGTGCCGCTGAACGTCTGGCTCGCCCGCACCGTCTACGCCTCGCCGGGCACCGACCCCGCCGACCTGACCCGCTGGGACGACGCCGCGACCCTCCGCCACCACCTCCTCGACGCGCTGGTCCCCGCCGTCTTCACCGCCCCGCCGACCGCCACCGACCGCTCGGTCCCCGACGTACGCCGCACCGCCGCCGCCCGCTGGCACCCCGACGAGGCCCGCACCGCACTCGCCTTCCTCGCCGCCCACGTCAAACGCCAGCGCGCCGACGGCATCGCCTGGTGGGACCTGCACCGCGCCCTGCCCCCCGACCCGGCGGGCCCCCTGTCCGGACCCGTGGCCGGCGCCATGATCGGACTGGGAGCGGGATGCATGGCGGGGGACTACTTCCACTGGGCGCTGCCACCGCTCACGCGGTTCCTGTGCTTCCTCGCCGTCACGCTCGCCACCGCGGTCGGGGCCGGCGTGGTGATCCGGCTCGCCCACGTCGGCGGTGACCCGGGGGTCCCCGGGCGGCCGGAGCGTGTCCGGGGAGGGCGGCACATGGCCGGCGAGATCCTGCGCCGGATCGGGATCGGATGCGCCGTCATCCTGCCGCTGGCCGCGGGGATGGGGGCGCTCATCGAGTACTGGGCGGAGGCGGTGGAACGCGCGGACACGGACATCGAGGTGATCGTGCCGCCGTACACCGGGATCAAGGCGGGCATCGCCTGGGCCCTGTTCATGGTGCTGCCGGCCCTCGGCGCCCTGTGCGTGACAGCGCTGCGGCGGCGTGCCCGGGCGGGCCGGCACCCGGCGGGCGACCTCGGCGCCGGGGTGCGGAGAATCCTGCCGTACGTCGTGCTCTTCTGGCTGGGTGCCCAGGCCGCCGGCATTCTCCTGTACATGCCGCTTCGGCAGGTGACCGGCGAGGCCCCCACCCGGATCGTCTTCATCACCCCGGCCGAGGACCTGGTCTTCGTCAGCCGGCGTGCGGCCTCCCGTGCCTGTGTCCTGCTGCTGATCGCCGGTGTCATGGCGGGACTGCGCCTGTCGGGCGGTTCGTCCCGCCCCGCCCGGCTGGACTTCCGCGCCCCGGTCCGGGTGCTCGCGGCGATGCTGCCCGCCTGCCTCGGCCGGGGGCTGCTGTTCGGCCTCGTTCTGGGGACCGTGCTGGCCTTCATGGCCCCCTGGGGTCCCATGATCGCCTGGTCGACGAGGCTCGTGGCGTGCGGCGGCTTCGGCGCCTTCTTCGGGCTCCTGTTCGGCCTCGGGCTGGCGGTGCTGCGCTGGGCGCGGGTACCGGCCGACCTGGAGCAGGAAACGCCGCAGTCGACCTTGCGCGGTGAACGCGCCGCGGCCGCCGCCCTGCTGGTGTTCGCGCTGGTGCCGCCCCTGGCCAAGTGGTTCATCGCGTTCGAGGGACATTTCGCGGGCAGTGACATCCAGGCCGTCGACGCCGTCGGCCGCTGGCTGGAGACCCTGGAGGCGAATGCGGCGATGGGGCTCGCCGCGGGTCTGCTGGCCGTGTCGGGCACCGCCTACTTCGCCTACCGCGAGGCGGGGCTGCGGCTCGCCGCGGCCCGACGGCTGCCGAGCCGTCCTCTGTCGTTCCTGGAGGACGCCCGGATGCTCAGCGTGCTCAGAAGGGTCGGGCCCGTGTACCACTTCTGTCACGCGGAGTTCCAGGACCGCATCGTCAGCGGTGCCGCCACGGCGGGCGGCGCGCCTCAACAGGCGTGATCCCTCACTCCGGGGCGCGCCACAGGCGGTTCTCCGCGAGCCGCCGCTCGACCTCTGCCGGAGCGACCAGCCGCATGTCCAGGGCGTCCTTCGTGGGCACCTCGATCAGTGTCCCCTTGGGCACCTCAAGACAGCTCACCCCGCATCCCTGGACGCATATCTTCTTCGACTTCCAGTCGGAGTGCCGGGGAGCCCACTCGAGGATCTCCCGCAGGGACCACTCACTGTCGTCCCTGGCCGGCAGGGTCACCGGCAGATCACACATCTTGATCGTGAAGCCGCTGTCGGCCGACTCGTCCGCCATGATCCGTCCTCCTCGTTGTCCGGGTTTCCGCCTGTGCGGGCGGATCTCCGTCAACGTAGGACCGCCCCCGCTCACCCGCCACCGGAGGGCAACGCGGCGTCGCCGGAACGGCTGTGACCGGCACACAGGTATCTCTCGGGCGCCACCGCGACGGGCCTGGCGGCGACGCCCGGCCTCGTGATCGCGGAGCCGTGCCTGAGCCGCGCTGGATGGGCGGTCCGGCCCGCAATCATCGAGAATGGGTGGAAATGTCCGTGAGCGGGGAGGTCCGGTGATGCCCGACAGCGCCGAGAACGACGCGGCGTCCTTCGCGGGGCGCGACCCGTACGACGCTGGAGCCGAGGGCATCGACGAGTACACCGAGCCCGAGCGTTACGACGAGGAGCCGGAACCCTACCGGGTGGACCCCGGGGTTCCCGTCGCCGCCCCCGACGGGAACCCGGACGTCTTCCTCGACGTGCCCCTGCTGAAGGTCGACGAGATCGATCTGGACGTCGAGAACCTGCGGGCGCACGTCTCCTTGCAGGCCGAGGTGCTGGATCTGCTGAAGCTGAACGTGGGCGCCGACGTTCTCCTCGGGCGGGTGCACCTGGGCATCTCGGGGGTGGAGGCGCAGGCTCAGCTCAGGGTGCGCCTCGACAACGTCACGACGATCATCGACCGGGTGCTCACGACGCTCGACCGCAACCCGGAGCTGCTGCGTGAGCTGGCGCGGGGGCTCGGGTCCGCCGTGCGGGACGTGGGCGGCGGCGCCCGCTCTGCCCTGGGCGAGCTGGGCACGGGTGCCGGGCGGGCCGTCCAGGATGTCGGCCGGGGTGCGGGAAGCGCCGTTCGCGACGTGGGCGTCGGAGCCGGCGGCGCGGTGCGGGACGTCGGGCACGGGGTGGGCGCGGTGGCGGAGGACGTCGGCCACGGAGCCGGCGCGGCCGTCCGGGATGTGGGCGGAGCCGCCGGGCGCGCGGTGGGCGATGCCGGCGGCGAGGCGGGCGCCGCCGTCGGACGGGCGGGCCGGCGGCTCGGTGACACCGCGGCGGACGTGACGGAGGCGGTGGGGGACACGGTGGGGGAGGGGACCGGCCTGGGCCTCCCGGATGCCGGGGGGACGAGAACCGCGGACGTCGCGGACGGGGCCGAGGCCGCCCCCGCCACGGACGTCGGGGGTCCGGGGGCCGGCGCGGTACGGCCCCGGGCCGCCCGCACCGTACGCCGTGTACGCCGTACGCAGGCGGCCGCGCGGAGAGCCGCCCGGGAAGCCGGGGGCCGGCCGCTGCCGCCGCGGTACCGGCGGGCCGCGACGGAGGGGGCGGAAGGAGAGGAACCGCCCTGAAGGGCGGAGGTCGCGGCGCCGGAGGGCGCCGGCCGGAGCGCTCGTGCCGGAGGGGGTGGCGCTGGGGCGGCGAGCCCGGCGGGGGACGTGTCGTTCCGGTCGACGGTCCGCGCCCGGCGCCTGCGCTTCGCGGAGGAACCTCGCACGGAGGTCCGCTTCCCCGGCACGGGGGCGCGGGAGTCGACGAGCCACAGCGACCGCACCCGCCTGCCCGGGAAGGTCGTTCCCGGCCGGGACTACGAGGACGTCACCGTCGTCTACCACCTGGACACACGGCTCACCGGAGAAGGGGCGGACGAGTGCGGCGCCGGGCCGCGGCCTCGGTCCCCGCGCTGAAACTCCCGACGAAGCCGCCGTTCTCGTTCCGGCACTGGCTAGGGTCGGCGTCATGAGCGATCACCTCGGACCCCGCACCGTGTCCCCGGCGCTGCTCGGCGTGGGCGGCGGCGACTGGCTGGCCGTCACCGCGGGTGAGTCGGGGGCCTTCGTCTTCCGCAGCGCGGACGCCACCCGGTATGCCAAGTGCGTGCCCGCCGCGGACGCGGCCGGCCTGGAGGCCGAGCGGGAGCGGATCGTGTGGCTGAGCGGGCAGGGCGTGCCGGGTCCCCGGGTGCTCGACTGGTCCTCCGGTGACGCGGGGGCCTGCCTGGTGACCAGTGCCGTCTCCGGTGTCCCCGCTGATCAGGTGTCCGCCGAGGAACTGCGCCTCTCCTGGGAGCGCGTCGCGGACGCGGTGCGCCGGCTGCACGAGGTGCCCGCGTCGGGGTGCCCGTTCGGCCGGGGACTGGACGCCATGGTCGCCCTGGCGCGCGAGGTCGTCGCCCGGGACGCCGTCAATCCGGAGTTCCTCCCCGTGGAGCAGCGGCATCTGCCGCCCGCGGAGCTGCTGGCCCGTCTCACCGGGCAGGTGCCCCGGCGGCGGGAGCAGGAGGTCGCCGACACGGTCGTGTGCCACGGGGATCTGTGCCTGCCCAACATCATCCTCGATCCGCGGACCCTGGAGGTGTCGGGTTTCATCGACCTGGGCCGCCTCGGGCTCGCCGACCGCCACGCCGACTTGGCGTTGCTGTTGGCCAACGCGCGCGAGACCTGGCCGGACGAGGAGCGGGCACGGGCGGCGGACGCGGTGTTCGCCGAGAGGTACGGCATCGCTCTCGACCCCGACCGCCTGCGCTTCTACCTCCATCTCGATCCGCTCACCTGGGGCTGACCGGTTCCGGCGGCGGCAGGGCCGCCCGGCTAGCGCAGCGCCGGGTGGTCCGCGACCACCGTGCAGGAGCCGGGGGCCACCTCGGTGAAACCGGCGTCGCGGACCGTCGGCAGGCCGCTCGTGGCCAGGCGCCGCCAGTCGGCGGGGTCCGCGGTGCGTACGGCGAGCGGGAAGCCCGCGTCGCGCCAGGCGGCGCGCTCCCCGGCGGGCAGCGCCCACCAGGCGAGCTGGGCGCCGTGGCCGGTCTGCGCCATCGCCTTGCCGGCCGACATCTCCAGGTCCGGGTTCATCCAGAGCACCGGCGCGGACGGGTCGGCGTCCACGGGGGGCTCCGGGTCGTCGAGGTCGGTGCCGGAGACCTGGAGTCGGGCCAGGTCCTTGGGCCAGCCGTCGAGCGGGACGGGCGGGAAGACCCGTACCTCGGCCGCCTTGCCGGTCACCGTGATGCCGGGCAGCGCCTCGGCACGCCGCCACTCGGCGCCGCGCGCCCGCCGCACCACCTTGCGGATCCGGGCGTCCTGCCAGTCCCGCATCGCCCGCGCCCACTCCCCGTCGCCCAGCGACCGCTCGTCGGCGAGCATGACCAGTACCGCCCGGGCCGAGGTCTGAAGCGCGTCCGTCCGAGGCGGCGGGGCCGCCCGCTCGATCCGGACGACGAGCGGCAGCACGAACTCGCGTGCGCCGGTCGCGGGGCGGGAGGGAGGGGCGTCGTGCACGGGTGTCGGGTCCTGGTCCTGGCTCACGCCCCCCAGTGTGCCAGCCGGAAGATCGGCCCCGGACCCGGCGGCCGGGCCATGTCCGTCACCCCGAGCAGGCCGTGCGCTGGGCCTCCTGCCACTCGCAGCGCGGGCAGAGCGTGATCCCCTTGTACGACTCCGGGTACTCCGTCGGCTCCTGGCACAGGACGCAGTCCGCGTACGGCGGCCCGTCGGCCGGGGGCGGCCCAATCGCGTCGTCCCGGCCGGAGCAGTAGTCGCCATCGCTCATGCCTCCAGCGTAGGCGGTCACCGGCGGGCGGCGGCGGCCCCGATCAGCTCGGAGACCTTGACCAGGCGGTAGCCCTGCCGCCGCAGTTCGGGGACGACCGCGCGCACCGCCCGTTCGGTCACCGGGGCGGCGCTGCGGGTGCAGTGCAGGACCACCACCGAGCCCGGCCGTACGCCGTCCAGGACCTGCCGGGCCACCGCGTCCGCGTCGGTGGCGAACGCGTCGCCGCTCACCACGTCCCACTGCACCGCGGTCACGCCGGTGGCGGCGATGGCCCGCAGCGCCCGCTGGTCGTAGCAGCCGCCGGGGAATCGGAAGTACGGCTTGGCGTCGGGCACGCCGGCCGCGCGGAACGCCGCGTACGCCCGCTCCACGTCCGCCCGCATACGGTGGGCGGGCACGGTCGGCAGGCCGTAGCAGTCGCCGGTGAAGGCGTGGTGGCTGTAGGAGTGGTTGGCGATCTCGAAGAGCGGGTCCCGGCCGATGGAGCGGGCCTGGTCCGGGTACTCCTCGGCCCAGCGCCCGGTCATGAACACCGTGGCGGGCACCTTCAGCTCCCGCAGCGCGGCGATCAGCCGGGGGTTGTCGAACCGCTCGCCCGCCGCCGCCCGCGGCCCCTGACCGGCGGTCATGTCGGCGTCGAAGGTCAGCGCCACGGTCTTGCCCGGCGTCCGGGGGCCGTTCTCGAAGACGGGGGCCAGACCGGCCGGGCCGGGCGCCAGCGTGGGCGGCCGGGACGGAGCGGGGGAGGAGGGGACGGCCGAAGGGGCCGGGCGGGGCGCCTTCGGGGGCTGGGCGGTGCCGCAGGCGGCGAGGGCACCGCCCAGGGCGCAGACGGCGGTCACACGACGCAGAAGAGCGATCACCGCATGAACGTACGACCCTTTGTCCTGAAAATACACATATGTGCGCAGTGGCGGAGGCCGGGATCACCCGCCTGGACGGGCCGGGCGGGTGATCCGCCGAAGGCGCCCCGGACGTACCGCCTCCAGGCTCCGGCGGGGGCGTCTCAGATGTCCCGCCGCTCCAGCGGCCGGGTCGCCGGACCCTGGATCACCTTGCCGTCCGTGTCGAACCGGGAGCCGTGGCAGGGGCACTCCCAGGCCCGCTCGGCGGCGTTGAAGTTGACCAGGCAGCCCAGGTGGGTGCAGCGCGAGGAGACGGCGTGCAGGGCGCCGGCCTCGTCCCGGTAGACCGCGAGCCGCTCGCCGCCCACCCGGACCAGGGCGCCCTCCCCGGGCGGCAGCGAGTCCACCGGCGGCGCGGGCCGCAGCCGGTCGCCGACGAAGTGGCGGGCCACCTCGGCCTGCGTCTTCAGGAACGACGGCGCCTCGCGCACCGCCGTGCCCAGCCGGCGCGGGTCGTACAGCCCGCTCCAGGCGCACTCCTCGCCGGTGATCTGCCGGGCGAGCAGCCGCCCCGCCATCATGCCGCCGCTCATGCCCCAGCCCGCGAAGCCGGTGGCGACGTAGGCGTGCCGCGCGCCGTGGTGCAGCGGGCCCACCATCGGGACCGTGTCGGTGGGGTCGTTGTCCTGGGTGGCCCAGGCGTGGGTGAGCTCCACGCCGGGGAAGTGCTCACGGGCCCAGGCGGACAGGAGCCGGAAGCGCTCCCGGGTGTCGCCCGTGCCGGGGGTGAAGTGCTCCCCGGTGATCACCAGCAGCCGCTCGCCGCCGTCCTCGCCGTACGGCGTGGTGCGCACCGACCGGGTGTTCTCGTCCGGCGTGATGTACATGCCGTCGGGGTCCCGTCCGGCGTCGATCGTCCCGGCGACGACCAGCTCGCGGCGCGGCGAGAGGCGGGTGAACAGCAGGGCCCGGTCGAAGATCGGGTAATGCGTGGCGACCACGACGTCGCGGGCGGTCACCGTCGCGCCCGTCCCGGTCGACACCCGGCACGGCTCGCCCTCGTCCAGGCCGTGCACGGTGGTGTGCTCGAAGACGCGGCCGCCGCGCCCGACCAGATCCGCGGCGAGCGCGAGCAGGAACTTGCGGGGGTGGAACTGGGCCTGCCCGGTGACCCGGACCGCGCCCGCGACCGGGTACGGCAGCCCGGTCTCCGTCACGAACGAGGCCGGCAGCCCCGCCTCCTTCGCGGCGGCGGCCTCGGCCCGCACCTCCTCCACCCGGCCCGCGTCGCAGACGTAGGTGTACGCGCTCCTGGTCTCCCAGTCGCAGTCGATGCCCAGCTCGTCCACGATCTCGGCGGCGCGTTCGATCGCCTCCGTCTGCGAGCGGGCGTACAGCCGGGCGCCCTCGGGGCCGCGGGTGCGGCGCAGCTTGTCGTAGATCAGCGAGTGCAGGGCGGTGACCTTGGCGGTGGTGTGCCCGGTGACACTGGCCGCGATCCGCCCGGCCTCCAGGACCGCCACGCTCCGCCCGGCCCGTGCCAGCTCCCAGGCCGTGCACAGTCCGGCGATGCCGCCGCCGATCACGGCGACGTCGACGTCGAGGTCGTCCTCCAGCGCGGGGTGAGGGGTGCCGCCCGGGGCGGTCTGGAGCCAGTACGAGTCGCTGACGTGCGGGTTCTGCGTCATGCGACGCCGGGTACCCCGCCGCGGCGACTTCAGTGACCGGGCGCCGGGGCGGCGCCGGCGCCCGGCCGCCGGGGCGGCTACCGGCGCCAGGGGCCGGTCACCGCGAAGGTCGTCCCGGGGGTGTAGCAGTTGACGTACATCGTCCGGCCGTCGGGGGAGTAGGTGACGCCGGCGAACTCGCCCCACTCCGGTTGCTCGGGCGTGCCGATGTTCTGCCGGTTCCGGGCCATCGCGTACACCTCGCCGCGCCGGGTGACGCCGAAGACGTGCTGGGCGCCGAGGCCGTCCTCGCAGACCATGAGGCCGCCGCTGGGCGCCAGGCATATGTTGTCCGGCAACTCCCCGGGCAGCCGCACATCGGTGTCGGGCCCGAAGACGATCACCAGGGTCAGGCGGCGCAGCTCCGGGTCGTACCGCCATATCTGCCCGTTGTGGTCGTCCGCCGAGCCCAGGGAGCTGCGCGCGAAGGACGACACGAAGTACACCGACCGCCCGCCCCAGTAGCAGCCCTCCAGCTTCTGCGAGCGGGTGATGCCCCGCGGCCCGAAGTCCTGGAGCCGGACGGGCGTCTCGCGGGCCTGCGGGTCCGGTACGTCCACCCACTCGACGCCGTCGAAGTGCGCGCCCGTCTCCTGGATCGTGGAGAGGTCGGGCAGGCCGGGCACGCGCATCGCCTGGAGCCGCCCGCCCGCCCGCAGCGAGCCCAGGCCGCCCAGCGGCCGGTCGGGCAGGAACCGGTAGAACAGGCCGAACGGCTTCTCGAACGCGTCCTCCGTCTCGTACACCACGCCCCGGCGCGGATCGACGGCGACCGCCTCGTGCTGGAAGCGGCCCATCGCGGTCAGCGGCACCGCGCCGGAGCGGCGCGGGTCGGCCGGGTCGACCTCGAAGACGAAGCCGTGGTCCTTGGCGTACCCGGCGGTGCCCGCCTTGTCCTCGGTCTCCTCGCAGGTCAGCCAGGTGCCCCAGGGGGTGGGGCCGCCCGCGCAGTTGACCGCCGTACCGGCGATCGCCACCCGTTCCGACACGACCTCGCCCTGGGGAGAGAGGGTCAGGGCCGTACAGCCGCCCATGCCGACCGGGTCGTAGGTCAGGCCCTCGACGGCCGGGACGCCCAGGGGCGCGGTGGCGCTGTTCTCGTGGTTGCGGACCAGATGGACGCGGCCCTGTCCGCCCGGGAAGGCCGACATGCCGTCGTGGTGGGAGGGGACCGGCCCCTCGCCGGAGCGGAGCGGGTCGCCCTCGCGGGACAGAACCCGGTAGCGGAAACCCTCGGGGAGGTCGAGCAGGCCGTCCGGGTCGGGGACGAGCGGTCCGTAACCGCCGTGGCCGAGCTGCTGCGCGGCGGCCGTGCCCGCGAAGAGTTCGGAGAGGTTTCCGGCGAAGGCGATCGAGACGCCCAGCGCACCGGTCTGGGCGAGCACCCGGCGGCGTGAGGGGAAGCCGCCGCCGGGCGTGGTGTTCGTCGTCTCGTCCGTCGTGGTGCCGGTCGTGTCGTTCGTCGTGGTGCCAGTCGAAGTGCCGGTTCTGGTCTCGGACATGGGGCAGCCTTCCTGGCAGGCGGACAGGAACTGTGATCCCGCCGTGTCTATCATCCCGGTACGCGCCCCGGGAACCACGCGGATACCACCGGTCACCTCCCGTCACGTGCCGGTGGGCTGTTCCCTCGGCGGGCCGGGCGAGGCGGGCGGGATCTGCTGCTGGGCCCTCTCCAGGAAGCGCAGCAGCTCGACCGGGAAGGGCAGTACGAGCGTGGAGTTCTTCTCCGCGGCCACCGCGACGACGGTCTGGAGCAGGCGCAGTTGCAGCGCGGAGGGGGTGTCGGCCATCTGCTGCGCGGCCTCGGCGAGTTTTCTCGACGCCTGGAGTTCGGCGTCGGCGTTGATGACCCGGGCCCGCCGCTCGCGATCGGCCTCGGCCTGCCGGGCCATCGACCGCTTCATCGTGTCCGGCAGCGACACGTCCTTGATCTCGACCCGGTCGATCTGCACGCCCCAGCCGACGGCCGGACTGTCGATCATCAGCTCCAGGCCCTGGTTCAGCTTCTCCCGGTCCGAGAGCAGATCGTCCAGCTCGCTCTTGCCGATGATCGAACGCAGCGACGTCTGCGCCATCTGGGAGACGGCGAACCGGTAGTCCTCGACGTTGACGACGGCCGCCGCCGCGTCCACGACTTTGAAGTACACCACCGCGTCGACCCGCACCGTGACGTTGTCCCGGGTGATGCCCTCCTGGGCGGGCACCGGCATCGTCACGATCTGCATGTTGACCTTCCGCATCCGGTCCACGCCGGGCACGACCAGCGTGAAGCCGGGCCGGCGCGCATCGCCGTGGAGCCGGCCGAGCCGGAAGACCACGCCGCGTTCGTACTGCTTGACGACCCGCGCCGCGGCGGACAGGTACACCGCGCCCGCCGACCCGGTCGCCGCGGCCGCCGTCAGCAGCTCCTCGAGCATGAGGACCTCCCCGCTCAGCCGTGCGTTTCGCCCGCTTCTGTCACGATATGACGAGTGCCCGGTCCGGGGCCAATGGCTCCGGACCGGGCACCTGGGACGCGGATCGCCGCGGCGCGCTACACGGCCGTGGCCTTGGCCCCGGCCGCGGCCTCGGCCTCGGCCGGCTCCGGGACCTTGGCCCGCGCGGCGGGTTCCGTCACCTTCACCGGATCCGTGCCCGTGGCGCTGTGCCGCTCCGCCCAGTTCTCCAGCGCCGTACGGCAGGCGTGGTCCAGGTGGTGCACGCCCGACAGATCGAGCTCGACCGGCCGGTCCTGCGGCAGGGCCTCCAGGCTGTCGAGGATCTTCGGCAGCCGCAGGAAGGTCGCGTTGCCCGACAGGTACACCTGGACCGGACCGGCGCCCTTGTCGATGACCTCCAGCCGCACGTGCGAGGCTTCCCAGGCGGTCTTGACCACGGACAGCGCCAGACCGATCAGCACGCCCTCGAACATGTTGACCGCGACGATCGACACGGCGGTGACCACCAGGATCAGCGCCTCGCCCCGGTGCGAGCGCCACAGCGAGACGAGACCCCGGACCGGGATCAGCTTCCAGCCCGCGTGGACCAGGATGCCGGCCAGCGCGGGCAGCGGGATCAGGGCCAGGGCGGCCGGCAGCAGCGCCGCGAAGAGCAGCAGCCACACGCCGTGCATGACCCGGGACGCCTTGGTCCGCGCGCCCGCCGCGACATTGGCGGAACTGCGCACGATGACCGCGGTCATCGGCAGCGCGCCGAGCACACCGCACACCGCGTTGCCCGCGCCCTGCGCCATGAGTTCCTTGTTGTACTCGGTGCGCGGCCCGTCGTGCAGCCGGTCCACCGCGGCGGCGCTGAACAGGCTCTCGGCGGAGGCGATCAGGGTGAAGGCGAGGATCGTGCCGAGCATGCCGATGCTCGCCAGCTGGCCGAAGGCGTCCCCGCCGGGCGGCTGGATGGAGTCCAGCAGCCCCTGCACCTCGACGGTCGCGACCGGCAGGCCGAACGCGAGCGTGACCAGCGTCGCCAGCACGACCGCGGCGAGCGCGCCCGGCACGGTCTGCGCGCCCTTCGGCAGCCGCTTCCACAGGACCATCACGGCGATGGTGCCCGCGCCCACGGCGAGCGAGGCGAGCGCCTCGGTGCTGCCGAAGGCGTCGGCGGCGGCCCCGGGCAGACCCAGGATCTTGTCGACACCGGAGGCGGGCGCCTCCAGCCCGGCCGCCGCATACAGCTGACCGGCGATGATCACCAGTCCGATACCGGCCAGCATGCCCTCGACGACGGAGATGGAGATCGCCCGGAACCAGCGCCCCAGCTTCAGGGCGCCCATGACGAGCTGGAGCAGTCCGGCTATCAGCACGATCACGCCGAGCGCGGGCAGGCCGTAGGTGTCGACCGCCTCGAAGACGAGCACGGTCAGGCCGGCGGCCGGCCCGGACACCTGAAGGCTGCTGCCCGGCAGCAGACCGGTGACGATCCCGCCGACGATGCCGGTGACCAGGCCGAGTTCGGCCGGGACGCCGGAGGCGACGGCGACGCCCACGCACAGCGGGAGGGCGACCAGGAAGACGACGAGGGAGGCGGCGAAGTCCTGCCTCAGATGCGGGAACTTGGATATTTTGGATATCGAGGTCATCGCGCTCATTCCCCTGCTCACAGAGCCTCGAACACGCCGGTGTCCGCGCGGTGTTCGCGCACGGCGCCGGTGTGCACCTCGTAGTACCAGCCGTGCAGGCTCAGGTCACCCTCCGTCAGGCGCCGCTCGACGCAGGGGTAGGACCGCAGGCGCTCCAGCTGGGCCAGGACGTGGTTCTGCACGGCCTCGGCGACCGTGGGGTCGGCCGGGTCGGAGCACTTGGGCTCCTCCGCCGCGTGCGCGAGCCAGGCGCGCACGGCGGGTACGGCGGTCAGGTCGTCGCCGCGCACCATCGCGCCCACCGCGCCGCAGTGCGAGTGGCCGCAGACGACGATGTGCCGGACGCCGAGCACCTGCACGGCGTATTCGATGGTGGCCGCCTCGCCGCTCGGGCGGTCGGCGGTGTACGCCGGGACGACGTTGCCCGCGGTGCGCAGCTCGAAGAGCCGGCCGGGGCGGGCGCCCGTGATCAGGGCGGGAACGACCCGCGAGTCGGAGCAGGTGACGAACAGGACCTCCGGCCACTGGCCTTCGGCGAGGGGGGCGAACTCCTCAGGGCGCTGTCCGAACGTGCGGGCGTTGTCGATGAGGGGCTGCATGTGTGGTTATTCCTCCTGGCGCGCGTGGGGGCGCGTCGGATGTGACAGGACAGATGGGGGAACTGCTCTGCGACTCAGCAGCGGAAGACCTGGAGCGCCGCCGGCGAGTGGCCGGCCGGAGGTCTCGGCGTGCGGAAGTGGGCCGCGCCGGGCGCGGCCTGTGTGCGGGCGTCCGTACCGCACGGCCCGGACAACGGGTGCTCGGGGCCATCGGCCGCCGTGGTGGGCGCGGTGCGGTGCCGGTCGCGGACACGCGGCGGGCCGGCCGGTGCGCCGGGGCGGCCGGTGTCCTGGCAGGCGACGGTTTCGTCGCGCGGCGCCATCCCGGAAGGGGTACTTCCGGATTGAGCGTTGGCCACGACATGACCGGCCGTATGCGCGGATGCGAACGGTGCGGTCAGTGCGAAGAGCGGGAGGGCGAGCAGGAAGGCGACGAGGGCCGAGAGCGCGGCCCGGGCTGTCGTGCCACCGGTCATGCGCCCCCCTTCCGCCACGTCGCGTCTCTAGCGCGCACCAATACTTAGTCAACGCTTGGTCAAGAAACACGTTAACCCGGTAAAGCCCTTTGCTGGGTTAACTGGATGTTTCAGAGGTGGAGAGAGCCTGAAAACAGAGGGTGTTGTGACCCGAATCCGCTCTTGAAGCGCGACGGCCGACCGTGTAATAGCGACGGTCGGCCGGGTAACGGGGAGCGGGGCGCGGTCAGTTCGGCGCGACGAGCCGCGCCGCGTCCCGGGCCAGCGCGGTGAGGCGGGAGATCGCCCGGAAGTACTTCTTGCGGTAGCCGCCCCGCAGCATCTCGTCGCTGAACAGCCGGTCGAAGGGCAGGCCCGAGGCCAGGACGGGCACCTCGCGGTCGTAGAGCCGGTCCGCGAGGACGACGAGCCGCAGCGCGGTCGACTGGTCCGGCACCGGGCGCACCCCGGTGAGGCAGACGGCCGCGATGCCGTCGGTCAGGGCGCCGTAGCGGCTCGGGTGGACCCGGGCGAGGTGGTCCAGCAGCTCCGCGAAGTCGTCGAGGGAGGCGCCCTCGGTGGTGTGCGCGGCGCGGGCCACCTGCTCGTCGGAGTACGGCGCGGGCGCCTTTGGCAGGCCGCGGTGGCGGTAGTCCTCGCCGTCGATGCGCAGGGTGCGGAAGTGGGCGGACAGGCCCTGGATCTCCCGCAGGAAGTCGGCGGCCGCGAACCGGCCCTCGCCCAGCTTGCCCGGCAGTGTGTTGGAGGTGGCGGCGAGCGCCACGCCGGCGTCCACCAGCTTGCCCAGCAGGGTCGAGACCAGGACGGTGTCACCGGGGTCGTCCAGCTCGAACTCGTCGATGCACAGCAGCCGGTGCCCGGACAGCGTCCGCACGGTCTGCTGGAAGCCGAGCGCGCCGACCAGGTTGGTCAGCTCCACGAACGTACCGAACGCCTTGCGGGAGGGGTCGGCGTCGGTGGCGTGCCACAGCGAGGCCAGCAGGTGGGTCTTGCCGACGCCGTAGCCGCCGTCGAGGTAGACCCCGCGGGGGCCGGCCGGGGCCTTGGGGGCCCTGGCCCTGCCGAAACCGAAGAAGCCGCGCCTGCCGCCGCTCGCGGGCGCCCCGTCCAGTCCGGCCGCGAAGCCCTCCAGGACGCGGACGGCCTCGGCCTGGCTGGGCTGGTTGGGATCCGGGATGTACGTGCCGAAGCGCACCGAGTCGAAGCGGGGCGGCGGCACCATCTCGGCGACCAGCCGGTCCGCGGGGACGTGCGGCTCGCGGGCGCACAGGGACAGCGGGGCCGCGCCGGCTATGGGGGCGGAGCCGTGGGCGGCGGAACCGGAGGCGGCGGTGGAGGAGGACACGCTTCCCCATGTTAGGGCCTGTCGTCACACTCCCGTCTGCCTCGCGACGCCGTGCACGCCCTCTCGCCGCACCGGGCCCCGAGGCCTTCCGGGCGGACGCGGCCGGGCCGGGGGCGGGGGCGCCGCCGTGGGCGGCGGGCGCGGGCGGAGGCCGCCGGGTGCCGCGCAGCCGCAGGTCCGCCCGGTGCCGGTACGGCGGGGCAGGGATGGGATCGCGGTGCCGTGGAACACTGCACGGCATGCGACGCCTGTTCCCCGTGACCCACCAGACAGCAGATCCCGGTTCCGGCCCCGCCCCCGGTGCGGACGCGGCCGACCGCGAGTGGAGCCTGGCCGAGCTGGCCTCCGCCTACGCCTATCCGGAGCCGGGCGCGGACGGGCCGGGGGTGTGGCTGCGGGCCAACATGGTCTCCACGCTCGACGGGGCGGCCCAGCACGACGGCCGCTCGCAGCCCATCTCCAGCGCGGCCGACATGCGGATCTTCGGCACGCTGCGGGCGCTGGCGGACGTGGTGGTCGTCGGCGCGGAGACCGTACGGCGGGAAGGGTACCGCCCGGCCCGGGCGCGGGCCGAGTTCGCCGCGCTGCGGGAGGCGGCCGGGCAGGGACCGGCGCCCGCCATCGCGGTGGTCAGCGCCGGTCTGGAGCTGGACTTCTCGCTGCCGCTGTTCACCTCCCCACTGGTGCCCACGCTGATCCTCACGGGCGCCGCGGCGGCCCCGGACCGGATCGCCGCCGCGGAGCGGTCGGGCGCCCGGGTGGTGATCGCCGGGGACGGCGTCGGCGTGGATCCCGTCCGGGCCGTCCGCGCCCTGGCGGACCTCGGCCACACCCGGCTGCTGACCGAGGGCGGGCCGCGGCTGCTGGGCCAGCTGGCCGCGGCGGGCGTCCTGGACGAGCTGTGCCTGACCGTCTCCCCGATGCTGACCGCGGGCGACGCGCAGCGCATCGCCGGAGGGCCCTCGGTGGCGGTGCCGCGACGCTTCGCACTGGTGTCCCTGCTGGAGGAGGAAGGTTTCCTCTTCAGCCGGTACCGGCAGGTCTGAGCCGGTCCGCGACCCGCGGCCGGGGAGCGGCCGGATTCGCCGGGATGCGTCCGACGTGTCCGGACGGGTCCCCCGGGCGGGTGTTCGATCCGTACCGCCACCGGTCAGGTAATCAGCGGAATCTTCCGTTCCGTTTAGTCTCCGGGGGGCACACTGACTCCGGCAGCACCCGTGCGGTCACGGGCAGGATGGTTTCCGCAGGGCCCGCCACGGCCCTGCGGGCGGGCCCACGGGCCCTCGAGGAAAAGGGGCGCCTGGTGTTCACAAGCGTTTTGATGATCGAGAAGGCCCTCACGTCCGCCGACGTGGAGTTCGTCACCACCTTGCACGGGGACGAGCCGGTCTCCTTCCACGTGCTGCTCCAGCCGCGCGGCGAGCAGGCCGACCGGCTGCTGCGGGCCATCGACGACATCGCGCTCGGCGAGCTCGACGAGGCCGTCCGCGAGGGCGAGACCCCCGAGGGCGAAGAGGCCCTGACCATGGGGCAGCGGGCCCTGGAGGTCTCCCTGACCGCCCTGCGCGCGGCGGGCGGCGAGGCCGAGGGCCGCCTGATCGAGGACCATCCGCTGGACGCGCTGAAGTCCCTGGTCGCGGAGGTCCGCGCCGACGAGGTGATCGTCCTGACCGACCCGCACTACGTGGAGGAGTTCTTCCACCGGGACTGGGCCTCCCGGGCCCGGCACAAGGTCGGCGTACCGGTGCTGAAGCTGTTCTCGCACAGCAAGGCATAGGCTTGGGCCGCGCTCCCGCGCCGGGAGCGCGCACCGGCGCCGCCACACACGGCGCCGGCCGTCGTACCGCTCGGCGTACGGCGGGACGCACCACCTGTCGTACCACTCGCACCACTGGGGAGAAACGCGCATGGCACCCGGCCTTCCTACCGCCATGGACCGACCGCACTTCATCGGCATCGGCGGCGCCGGGATGTCGGGCATCGCGAAGATCCTCGCGCAGCGCGGCGCCCGGGTGGCCGGCAGCGACGCCAAGGACTCCGCGACCGCCGAGGCGCTGCGCGCGCTGGGCGCCACCGTGCACATCGGGCACGCGGCCGGGCACCTCGCCGACGACGCGAGCTGCGTCGTCGTCTCCTCGGCGATCCGGCCGGACAACCCCGAGCTGGTGCGCGCCGCCGAGCTGGGCATCCCGGTCGTGCACCGCTCCGACGCGCTGGCCGCGCTGATGACGGGCCTGCGCCCGATCGCGGTGGCCGGCACGCACGGCAAGACCACGACCACCTCCATGCTGGCGGTGGCGCTGTCCGAGCTCGGCCTGAAGCCCTCGTACGCCATCGGCGGCGACCTGGACGCCCCCGGCTCCAACGCGCTGCACGGCGAGGGCGAGATCTTCGTCGCCGAGGCGGACGAGAGCGACCGCAGCTTCCACACGTACGCGCCCGAGGTCGCGATCGTGCTCAACGTGGAGCTGGACCACCACGCCAACTACGCCTCCATGGACGAGATCTACGAGTCCTTCGAGACGTTCGCCGGGAAGATCGTCCCCGGTGGCACGCTGGTGATCGCGGCGGACCACGAGGGCGCGCGCGAGCTGACGCGGCGGCTGGCCGGTTCGGTCAAGGCGGTGACGTACGGCGAGGCGGCCGACGCCGACGTGCGGATCCTGTCCGTGGTGCCGCAGGGCCTCAAGAGCGAGGTGACGGTGGTGCTGGACGGCACCGAGCTCACCTTCACCGTCTCCGTCCCCGGCCGTCACTACGCGCACAACGCGGTGGCCGCCCTGGCGGCGGGCGCGGCGCTCGGCGTCCCGGCCGCGGAGCTGGCCCCCGCGCTGGCCGCCTACACGGGCGTCAAGCGGCGCCTTCAGCTCAAGGGCGAGGCGGCCGGCGTCCAGGTGATCGACTCCTACGCCCACCACCCGACGGAGATGACGGCGGACCTGGAGGCGATGCGCGGCGCCGCCGGTGACGCCCGCATCCTGGTCGTCTTCCAGCCCCACCTGTTCTCCCGCACGCAGGAGCTCGGCAAGGAGATGGGCCAGGCGCTGGCCCTGGCGGACGCCTCGGTCGTCCTCGACATCTACCCGGCCCGCGAGGACCCGGTCCCCGGCGTCACCAGCGACCTGATCATCGACGCGGCCCGGTCGGCGGGCGCCGACGTCACACCGCTGCACGACAAGGCGGAGGTGCCCGAGGTGATCGCGGGAATGGCCAAGCCCGGTGATCTCGTTCTCACCATGGGCGCGGGCGATGTCACGGACCTCGGTCCGCGCATCCTGGACCGTCTGTCGAAGTGAGGGGCTGAGGAATCGTGCCGTACGACGTCGAGAAGCCGGACGAGCAGTGGCGCGCGGAGCTGTCCCCCGCCGAGTACGCCGTGCTGCGCCAGGCGGCCACGGAGCCCGCCTTCACCGGTGAGTACACCGACACCAAGACCAAGGGCGTCTACTCCTGCCGGGCCTGCGGCGCGGAGCTGTTCACCTCGGACACGAAGTTCGCCTCCCACTGCGGATGGCCGTCCTTCTACGACCCGAAGGACACCGACGCCGTGGAGCTGGTCGAGGACCGCTCCCACGGGATGGTGCGCACCGAGGTGCGGTGCGCGCGGTGCGGATCGCACCTCGGGCACGTCTTCGAGGGGGAGGGCTACCCGACCCCGACCGACCAGCGGTACTGCATCAACAGCATCGCCCTGCGGCTGGCTCCGGAAGAGGGCTGATCCCCGGACCGGCGTCCCCGCCGCGACGCCGCGCGGGCCCCCGCCCTCGTCCGGCGGGGGCCGTGTCGTGTGCGAGGGGGCCGCCGAGAACGGCGTCTACACTCTCCCCCCAACGGCCCGCCGACGCCGGCCGGGAGCGCGGGCCCCGAGCCACCCGAAGGGTACTTGGCGTTGTGATACGGATCGAGGAAGTCACCAAGCGCTACCCGGACGGCACGGTGGCGGTCGACCGGCTCTGTCTGGAGATACCCGACCGTGCGATCACCGTCCTCGTCGGACCGTCCGGCTGCGGCAAGACCACGACCCTGCGGATGATCAACAGAATGGTGGAGCCCAGCGAGGGCACCATCTACCTCGACGGCGCGGACGTCCGGCGCCGGCCGGTCACCGCGCTGCGCCGGTCCATGGGATACGTCATCCAGAACGCCGGCCTTTTCCAGCACCGCACGATCCTCGACAACATCGCCACCGTGCCCCGCATGCTCGGCTGGGGCCGGCACAAGGCCCGGGCGCGGGCCGCGGAGCTGATGGAACGCGTCGGACTCGACGCCTCCCTCGCCGGGCGTTACCCCTACCAGCTCTCCGGCGGCCAGCAGCAGCGCGTCGGCGTGGCGCGGGCGCTGGCCGCGGATCCGCCGGTGCTGCTCATGGACGAGCCGTTCTCGGCCGTCGACCCCGTGGTACGCAAGGGGCTCCAGGACGAACTCCTGCGCATCCAGGACGAGCTGGGCAAGACCATCGTGTTCGTCACGCACGACATCGACGAGGCGATCAAACTCGGCACCAGGGTCGCCGTGCTGCGCACCGGCGGCCGGCTCGCCCAGTTCGCGCCGCCCGCCGAGCTGCTGTCGAACCCGGCCGACTCCTTCGTCGAGGACTTCCTCGGCGCCGACCGCGGCATCCGGCGGCTGTCCTTCTTCCCGTCCGCCGGCCTCAGGCTGACGACCGAACCGGTCGTGCCGGCCGGCGCCACCGCCGAACGCATCGGCAGGTCCGGTGCCCCCTACCTGCTCGTCACCGACGCCCAGGGCCGGCCCCTCGGCTGGAGCCGGCCGCAGGACCTGACCGCCGGGGACGTCGACCCGGGGCGGCTGCTGCCGTACGGGCGGCCCTTCGTGCCCGGCACCGACTCGCTGCGGGCCGCCCTGGACTGCGCGGTGCTGTCGCCGACCGGCTGGGCGGTCGCCGTGGACTCCGGCGGCCGGGTCACCGGAGTCGTCTCCCAGCAGACGATCGGCGAGGCGATCCGCGGCGCCCACGCCGGGGCACGCGCGGGCCGCGAGGTCGCCGGGTGAACGGCGTGTTCGACGGCTTCTTCGACATCCCCAGCGACCTCCAGCACAGCTATCCCGGCCTGATCGGGCTGCATCTGCGCGAGGCGCTCCTGCCGGTCCTGGCCGGGCTGCTGCTCGCCCTGCCCCTCGCCCAGCTCTGCGTACGGCTGCGCCGGCTCTACCCGCCGGTGCTGGCGGTGACGACCGTGCTGTACGCGATCCCGTCGCTGGCCTTCTTCGTCGTCCTCATCGACTACACCGGCCAGACCGAACTGACGGTGATGATCCCGCTCGCCGTCTACAGCCTGGTGGTGCTCGTCCCGGCGATCGTCGACGGGGTGCGGTCGGTGCCCGAGGAGACGCTGGCCGCCGCCACCGCCATGGGCTTCGGTCCCGTACGGCGCTATCTCCAGGTGCAGTTGCCGATCGCCGTGCCCGCGATCGTCGCCGGGCTGCGGGTGGCCACGGTGTCGAGCATCTCCCTGGTCAGCGTCGGCGCCCTCATCGGGAACCAGGGCGCCCTCGGCAACCTGCTCGCGGCGGCGCAGAAGTACGACCGGCCCGTGCTGGCGGTGAACTCCGTGCTCACCACCGCCCTCCTGGCGATCCTCTGCGACGCCCTGCTGGTCCTGGCGCGCGTCCTGCTGACGCCGTGGATGCCGTCCCCCGCCCGCCGCCGGCCGGAACCGCCGGCCGGGCGGAAGCCGGCCCGGCCGCGGGAGGCGACCCGGTGAACGTACTGAACTTCGTCGGCGCCTTCTTCGGCGACAGCGCCCACTGGCACGGCTACGACGGCATCCCGCACCGCCTGCTGGAGCATGTGCGGTACTCGCTGCTGGCGCTGCTCCTGGCCGCGGCGATCGGGCTGCCCGTGGGCCTGGTGACCGGGCACACCGGCCGCGGCGGCAACGCCCTCGCCTTCCTCGCCACCGCCGCCCGCGCGCTGCCCAGCTTCGGACTGCTGGTCCTGATGGCCGTACTGCTCGGCATCGGCCTGGTGCCCGTGATGATCCCGCTGGTCGTCCTCGCCGTCCCGCCGATCCTGGTGACCACCTACGAGGCCCTGCGTTCCGTCGATCCGTCCCCGGTGGACGCCGCCCGGGGGATGGGCATGCGCGAGACGCGCATCCTGTTCCAGGTGGAGATGCCGGTGGCGCTGCCGCTGATCCTCAGCGGCCTGCGCTCGGCGGCCGTCCAGATCGTCTCCACGGCCACCATCGCCGCGTACGTCAGCCTCGGCGGACTCGGGCGGTACATCGTCGACGGGCTCTACCAGCGCGACTACGAGAAGGTGGTCGGCGGCGCCACCCTGGTGGCGGTGCTGGCGCTGGTCACCCTCGCGCTGTTCTGGGCGGCGGGGCGGCTGGTGGTGTCGCCGGGAGTGCGCAGACGCTGATACCCCGCCAGAAGCCGTGCGCCGCCCCTGAGCAGCGGGCCGTCTCGCCCGGTGAAACGTGACCCGGCCGGTGTTGACTGACCGGCAGGGGGCTGGATTGGATCGGTGGATGATGTCTACCGCGAAGAGCAGCAGGTCCAGAACGAGGCACACCGGCGCGGCGGCCGCCGCGCTCGCCGCCGTCGCGGCGCTGCTCACGGGCTGTTCGTCCGGCGGCACCTCCGACGATCCGCTGGCGGAGGAGGAGGCGGAGGCCGGGACCGTCGTCGTCGGCTCGAACAACTTCGCCGAGAGCACGCTGCTCGCCGATCTCTACGGCGAGGCCCTCAAGGCCAAGGGCATCAAGGTCGAGTACAAGCACAACATCGGCAGCCGCGAGACGACGTACGGCCTGATGAAGAACGGCTCCGTCACCGTGCTGCCGGAGTACAACGGGGCGCTGCTGGCCTACCTCGACGCCGAGGCCGCGCCGAAGACGGTCGAGGAGACCACCGAGGCCATCGAGGCGAAGCTGGACGGGAAACTGACGCTGCTGGAGCCCTCGCCCGCGCAGAACAAGGACTCCGTCACCGTCAACGCGGCCACCGCGAAGAAGCACGGGCTCACCGCCCAGTCCTCCATCGGCGACCTGCGGGACATCGCCGGGGACCTGGTCATCGGCGGCTCTCCGGAGTTCCAGGCCCGGCACCAGGGGCTGAAGGGCCTGAAGTCGGTGTACGGCGTCGAGTTCAAGTCGTTCAAGGCGCTGGACGCGGGCGGCCCGCTGACGCTCGCGGCGCTGCGGAAGAACACCGTGCAGGCCGCGGACGTCTTCACCACCGACCCGGCCATCGCCAGGGAGAAGTTCGTCGTCCTGAAGGACCCGAAGAACCTCTTCGGCTTCCAGAACGTGCAGCCGCTGGTCCGCGAGGGCAGCCTGCCGAAGGAAGGGGTCGAGGCCCTCGACGCCGTCTCCCGCAAGCTGGACACGGCCACCCTGCGCGACCTGGACGCCCGGGTCCAGATGGAGAAGAAGGATCCGCTGGACGTGGCCAAGGAGTGGCTGACATCGCAGAACCTCGCCTGATGCCTGACGCCTGACGCCCGGCGCCGTCCGCCGGTGCCGCCCGGCCGGTCCGCCCCAAGGCGGCCGGGCGGGCGGCGAGCGGCCGCGGGCGGACTCACGCGGTGCCGCCGGCCTGCCCGCCCAGCGGCAGCGTCCCCGCGGCCGGATCGGCCCCGGCCCGCTTCCCGCGGCGTCGGCGGCGGCGCGGCTCCTGGTCCGGCAGCCACCCGAAGACCAGGGAGCTCCCCACACACCCGAGGAGCAGCCCGACGAGGAAGCCGCCGAGGTTCGAGGTGAGCCAGGTACCCAGGGAGACCAGCACACCGGTGATCGAGTAGAACAGGCGCTGCGCCGGGTTGAAGAGGGCCAGCAGGCCGCACAGCACCATCAGCCCGGGGAGCAGATAGCCGGCCACACCCTGCATCCCGATGTGCAGGACCACCTTCAGCGACGCCTTCATCGTGAGCAGGATCTCCGCCCCGCCCAGGACGAGCAGCAGCCCGCCCCAGAACGGTCGGCGGGCCTGCCACCGGCGGAAGGCGGGCCGTAAGCCCGTACCCGGCTCGCCGGCCATCAGCACCCCGAGTCACTGAAGCGCAGCTTCAGTCCCGGCAGCTTGAACACCCCGGCCGTGGTGGCGTAGTTGGTCTGCCGCAGATTGGCGATGCGCACGGTGTCGGCCTGCTGGCTGAACACGCCGATCGGTCCGCGGCCCTTGGGCCCGGCCTTGTCCAGCGTGCTGGCGTCGTTGCCGATCTCGATGTTGTCGAAGGCGGCGTCACCCGACAGCTCGGTCGAGTCGGTGGTCAGGTCGGTGGCAGTCACCTTCTTGGCGCCGCTGCCCGCGGTGATGAGTAGGTTGGTGCCGCCCAGGTCGACGCTCTGGCACAGCTTGCTGAGTGTCGCGTCCTTGATCACGGAGGTGACCACCAGCACCTGACCGCCGGTCTCCCCGGCGTTCGGGCTGCCCTCGGCCATGTTGTCGAGCCCGCCGAACTGCGCGAATCCGGTGCCGTTGAGCTCCGTGGCGGTGACGGTGAAGGGCATGCCGGAGATCGCGAACTGCACGCCCAGCGCTCCCTGGGCGGTGAGGATCGCCAGGCCCGCCGTGACCGCGGCGGCCGGGACGGCCATTACCGCCGCGCGGCGCGGTCGGACCCGGCCGCGTCTGGCCGGGCCGGTGGGGGTGTTGCCGGCGGACGGAGTGACGTCCGAGGACGAGGCCATGTCTGCTCCCTGAGGCATAGAGGATGCGGGTCGGGCATCCGTGGCACGGTGTCCTGGCGCGGACAGCGGATGGGGCGTACGCGCCCTCACGACTCCCGGCGGTCGCGAGGGGGATTTCACGTTACGCACCAGTAGCCAACCGGGAAGTTACCGGTGGTTACAGACCGGGTCAAGCGAGTTGTGCGCAAAGGGTGGTGATCGCGTGCCCTGCCTGGGCTCCTGTCGACACCGACGCCGAAACGGCGCCGGACGCCGGGAGACCGCTCCGCGCGCCGAGCCCCGGTGCGCAGGCGCGGCAGAGGCCGGGGCGGCCCTGGAGCGGCAGCCCAACTCCTGTCGGCCGTATTGACTCTGACGGTAGATCAGTTTTACAACTGCCCTGGCTCCCGGATCCGTGGCGCCGGATCCGTTCCCGCGGCACCGCCCGCGTTCCCGGCACGCGTGCCACCCCTGGCGGGGCATGCGCACGGCACGCCCGCACCGCACATCGGCACCGCTCGGGTCCCGTACGGGGCATCCGCGCCGCTCACTCCCGCACCGGGCCTGCGTACCGCCCGGTTCCGCGTGGGGCGCGTGTGCCCGGTCCGGTCCCGGCCCGGTTCCGCGCGGGGAACGTCACCGCCCCTCCGGCCCGCCGTGGCCGGCCCGTCACGTACGGAGAAGGCGTCGCGCTCCGGCGACGGCGTACGGCGTAGGCGTATCCCGTGTCCCGGTGTGCCCGGCGGCCGGGACGCACCGCACCGCGGTGCCGCTCAGCCCCCCCACGCGCCAGTCCCACCCGCTCAACCCGTTGCGCTCCACCTCATCGATCCCCACGTCCGAGAAGAGGTACCCGCATGCGCACACGCACCCTCCTCACCCTCGCCGCCGCCGCGGCGGCGCTGTCGCTCTCCGCGGCCGTCCCCGCCACCGCGGCCTCCCCGGCCGCCACCGCCGTCCTCACCACGGGCGGCACGGGCGGTACGCCGGTCGCGGCCGGCACCACCCTCAACGCCTCGCTGGCGAGCGGCACCGCCGCCGCCTTCCATTCCAGCGCCACCGGCAGCACCGGCGTGTCCTGCACCGGCTCGCAGTTCACCGCCACCGTCACCGGCAACCCGTCCGCGCCCGGCACGGCAACCGAGTCGGTCACCTCGCACACCTTCGACAGCGGCACCTGCACCGCCAACGTCACCGGTGTGCTCGGTGTGACCGGCATCAGCCTCGGCAACCTGCCCTACAGCGCCACCGTGACCTCCAGCGGCGCCGTCACGGTGACCCCGCCGAGCGGCACCACCATCCGGGCCACGGTCACGCTGCGCACCCTGCTGGGCAACGTCAGCTGCGTCTACCAGGCGCCCGGCCTGTCCGGCGCCGCGAGCAACGCCAACAACGGAATCACCTTCACCGACCAGCACTTCACGAAGGTCTCCGGTTCGTCGCTCTGCTTCGCCAACGGCTACTTCACCGCCACCTACGCCCCGGTGACCGCCGGGGGCGCCCCGGTCTTCGTCAACTGACGGACCGTTCGTCCGGCCGTTCCTCCGGCCCTTCTCCCCGCCTTTCCCGGGACACCGGGGGACGCAGCCCGTACGCGTCCCCCGGCCCCGGGAAAGGCGGTCCGGGTGTGCGAGCGGTTCCCTCGGCCCCGCCCGGCTGGAAACGTAAGCCGCACAGGGGACATTCACGCGATAGTGTGATCATGTCCCGGGCTCCGGATGCGGCCGGAAGGCCCTGGGTAGGGCCCGGCCATGACGCAGCAGCCCTTCGAACTCCCGCACTTCTACCTGCCGCATCCGGCGCGGCTCAACCCGCACGTCGACGAGGCCCGCGCCCACTCGGCGGCGTGGGCACGCGAGATGGGGATGCTGGAGGGCTCCGGCGTCTGGGAGCGGGCCGACCTCGACGCCCACGACTACGGCCTGCTGTGCGCCTACACCCACCCCGACTGCGACGGTCCCGCCCTCTCCCTCATCACCGACTGGTACGTGTGGGTGTTCTTCTTCGACGACCACTTCCTGGAGAAGTACAAGCGCACCCAGGACCGCGCCGGGGGCAGAGACCATCTGGAGCGGCTGCCGCTGTTCATGCCGCCCGATCCCGCCGCCGCCGTACCCGAACCGGAGAATCCGGTCGAGGCGGGCCTGAAGGACCTCTGGCGGCGCACGGTGCCGTCGATGTCCGTGGACTGGCGCCGCCGCTTCTCCGTCGCCACCGAGAACCTGCTCAACGAGTCCCTGTGGGAGCTGTCCAACATCAACGAGGGGCGGATCGCCAACCCCGTCGAGTACATCGAGATGCGCCGCAAGGTGGGCGGCGCGCCCTGGTCGGCGGGGCTCGTGGAGTACGCGACCGCCGAAGTGCCCGCCCGCGTCGCCGGGTCCAGGCCGCTGAGGGTGCTCATGGAGACGTTCTCCGACGCGGTCCACCTGCGCAACGACCTCTTCTCCTACCAGCGCGAGGTCGAGGAGGAAGGAGAGCTCAGCAACGGCGTGCTGGTGCTGGAGACCTTCTTCGGCTGCTCCACCCAGCAGGCCGCCGACATGGTCAACGACGTCCTGACCTCCCGGCTGCACCAGTTCGAGCACACCGCCCTCACCGAGGTCCCCGCGCTGGCCCTGGACGAGGGCCTCAGCCCGGCCGAGGCCGCGGCGGTGGCCGCCTACGCCAAGGGCCTTCAGGACTGGCAGTCCGGCGGACACGAATGGCATATGCGCTCCAGCCGGTACATGAACGAGCGGGCGCGGGCCGCGAACCCCTGGCAGCCGCCGTCCGGCCCCGGCACCTTCGCCGTCGACGTACGGTCCCTGCTCGCCGCGTCCGGTGCCGGGAGACTGCGGGCCTACACCCATGTGCCGTTCCGGAAGGTCGGCCCGTCCCGCATCCCCGATCTGTACATGCCGTTCCCGCTGGAGCTCAGTCCGCACCTCGACGGCGCCCGGCAGCGCCTCACCGGCTGGGTGCGGCGCATGGGCTTCCTCGGCGAGGGCGTCTGGGACGAGGACAAGCTCGCCGCCGCCGACCTCCCGCTGTGCGCGGCGGGCCTCGACCCGGACGCGACACCCGAGGCCCTCGACCTGAGCGCGCGGTGGCTCGCCTGGGGCACCTACGGCGACGACTACTACCCCCTGGTCTTCGGCCACCGCCGGGACCTGGCCGCCGCCCGGCTCACCACGGCCCGCCTCTCGGCCTGTATGCCGCTCGACGGCGAGTCGCCGCCGGTGCCGGCCAACGGCATGGAGCGGGCGCTGGCCGACCTGTGGACACGTACGACGGCGGACATGACGGCGCGGGAGCGGCGCACCCTGAAGGACGCCGTCGACACGATGACCGAAGCCTGGGTGTGGGAGCTGTCCAACCAGGTCCAGAACCGCGTCCCGGACCCGGTCGACTACCTGGAGATGCGCCGCCAGACCTTCGGCGCCGACATCACCCTGCACCTGTGCCGGATGGGCCGCGGCCCGGCCGTCCCGCCCGAGGTCTACCGCAGCGGCCCGGTCCGTTCCCTGGAGAACGCCGCCGTCGACTACGCCTGCCTGCTGAACGACATCTTCTCGTACCAGAAGGAGATCGAGTACGAGGGCGAGATGCACAACGCGATCCTCGTCGTGCAGAACTTCTTCGGCTGCGACTACCCGGCGGCGCTCGGCGTCGTCCACGACCTGACGACCCAGCGCATGCGGCAGTTCGAGCACGTCGCCGCGCACGAGCTGCCCGTGCTCTACGACGACCTGCGGCTGTCGGAGGAGGCGCGCGAGGTGATGGGGGGCTATGTGGCGGACCTGCGGAACTACATGGCGGCCATCCTGAACTGGCACCGCGGCGTGCCCCGCTACCGGGCCGAGTACCTGGCCGGGCGCACCCACGGCTTCCTCCCCGGCCGGCTCCCCGCCGTGCCGGTCCCCGGGCCCGTGGCCCTCCCCGCGCCCGGGACGGCGTTCGCCGCCGTGCCGCGCGGGTAGCCCTCGCCGCCCGGGCGAGGCCGTCCCGTCCAGAGGTCGGGGCGGTCCGGTCCGGGCCGTGCAGGTCATCGCCGCGCCCGGAACCCGGGCGGCGGGGCGTCCGCGGCGGCGCATGGGGTACCCGGGGCTGGATCGTCGCCGACTCCGGCCCGGCCGCCGAGTGCCGCGAGACGCTCATGAGGCGGGGCCCTGTTCCAGGCCGGGGCGCGGGCGGAGGGCACGTGGCCGTGAGGACACCGCTACCGCCGGTGCCGTCCTCGTACGGCACACCGGTCGTCTCGGCGTTCCTGGAGGTGGAGACGTGATCGACGCACTGCGCGCGCTGTCGGCGCGGCGCGATCTGACCGAGGCCGAGGCACGGGAGGCCATGTCGCTGATCCTGCGCGGCGACGCCACCTGGGCGCAGATCGCCGGGTTCGCCATGGGGCTCACCGTGAAGGGAGTCACCGCCGGGGAACTGCTCGGCATGACCACGGCCGTCCGGGCGGCGGCGGTCCCGCTCACCGTCCCCGGCGACGTGCTCGACACCTGCGGCACCGGCGGCAGCGGACACGACGTCGTCAACCTGTCCACCGCCGCGGCCGTCGTCGCCGCCGCGTGCGGGGCGCGGGTGGCCAAGCACGGCAACCGGGCCGCCTCCTCCGCCTGCGGCAGCGCCGACGTCCTGGAACGGCTGGGCGTCCGCATCGACCTGCCGCCCGCCCAGGCCGCCCGCTGCCTGGCCCGCACCGGCATCACCTTCCTGTTCGCCCCGTCCTTCCACCCCGCCTTCCGGTACGCCGCCGCGCCCCGCCGCCAGCTGGGCGTCCGTACCCCGTTCAACCTGCTGGGCCCGCTGTGCAATCCGGCCGGAGCCCGCCATCAGCTGCTCGGTGTCGCCGAACCCGGACTGCCGCCGGTGCTGACGGAGGTGCTGCGGCGGCTGGGCGGCACCCGCTCGATGGTGTTCCGCGCCGAGGACGGCCTCGACGAGCTGAGCACCTGCGCGCCCACCCGGATCATCGAGGTCCTCGACGGCCGCCGCCGCGAGTACACCCTGGACGCCGGGCGCCTCGGCCTCGCCCCGGCCCGGCTGGAGGAGCTGCGCGGCGGCGACCCCGCCCACAACGCCCGCGTCCTCACGGCGGTGCTGTCCGGCCGGCCCGGGCCGCACCGGGACGCCGTCCTGCTGAACGCGGCGGGCGCGTTGCGCGTGGCGGGACTCGCCGACGGCTGGGAGGAGGCACTGCGGCTGGCCGCCACGGCCGTCGACGACGGGCGGGCGCGGGCCACCCTGGAGACCTGGGGGGAGACCTCGCGGAGCCTGGCGCCGCCCACCGGCCCCACCGCACTGGCCGGCGCGGCCGCCCGGCCCGGCCCGCCGCGCACAGGGTGACCGGGCCGCCGGCCCGGCCCGTCGCACCGCGCGCGAGCGCGGCAGGGGGGAGCGGGGCCCGGGCCCGGGGGAGCGGGCCCCTGGCCCCGGCCGAGCTGACGCCGTACGTCGCGCCGCTGCCCGTCCCGCCCGTCCTGCGTCCCGCGTCCGACGACGTGCTGCGCGCGACCGAGATCGCCCTGCGCCCGGCCTGGGTGCGCCTGCACCCGCAGCACGTGCCCGGGCCCGGGCACACGGCCGGTCTGGTGCGAGGGGACGTACCGCTCGCGTTCGGCACCACCCGCGTCGACTCGGCCGCGATCTGGCCCAGGCCGTCGCCCGCGCCCGTCCGGGCGCCGAGACCAGACTGACGGTGCGGCACGAGAGCGGGGCATACCAGCGGCCGGCGGTGGTCCCCGGGGTCGTCACATGACCGGGCGCGCCACCGGGGCCCGCGCGGGTCCCGTTCGCGTCCTGCGCTTTCGACGCGTCCCCAAGGACGGGCGGCGGGCCGAGGACGCGGTGATCGGGCCGGCCGCCCGCGCCGCCTGCCGCGCAGGTCCGTGAAACCGGCTCGCGCCACCCCCTGGCTCCGGGCAGGATGCTGACCGTGGTCACGTCACTTCCAGGGAGGCCCCGATGACCGGCACCATGCCCGCGCCCTTCACCGCGGACGACTACCGGGCCCGTATGGAGCGCGCCGCGCGGGCGGCGGCGGACGCCGGGCTGGCCGGCCTCCTGGTGGCCCCGGGCCCGGACCTCGTGTGGTTCACCGGATACGCGCCCACCGCGGAGACCGAACGGCTCACCCTGCTGGTCGTCGCCCCCGGCCGGGAGCCCGTCCTCGTCGTCCCCACCCTGGAGGCCCCCGACGCCGAGAAGGCGGCCGGCGCCCCCGCCCTGACCCTGCGCGACTGGACCGACGGCGTGGACCCCTACGCCGCCACCGCCGCGCTCCTCGACGGCTCGGGGCGTTACGGCATCAGCGACAACACCTGGGCGCTGCACCTGCTGGGCTTGCAGAAGGCGCTGCCCGGCACCGCCTACGCCTCCCTCACCGACGCCCTGCCCATGCTGCGGGCCGTGAAGGACGCGGCGGAGGTGGAACTGCTCGCCGCCGCGGGCGCGGCGGCGGACGCGGCCTTCGAGGAGATCCGCAAGGTGCGCTTCGCCGGCCGCCGGGAGTCGGCCGTCGCCGCAGACCTCGCCGACCTGCTGCGCCGGTACGGGCACGCGCAGGTCGACTTCACCATCGTCGCCTCCGGTCCCAACGGCGCCGATCCGCACCATGAGGCGGGCACCCGGGTCATCCGGGACGGGGACATGGTCGTCCTGGACTTCGGCGGCCTCCGGGACGGCTACGGTTCCGACACCTCCCGCACCGTCCACGTCGGCGAGCCCACCGAGGAGGAGCGCCGGGTGCACGACATCGTGCGCGAGGCCCAGGAGGCGGGCTACCGCGCGGTCCGCCCCGGCGTGCCCTGCGAGGAGGTCGACCGGGCGGCCCGCGCCGTGATCACGGAGGCCGGGTACGGCGAGTACTTCATCCACCGCACCGGGCACGGCATCGGCGTCACCACGCACGAGCCGCCGTACATGATCGAGGGCGAGCGGCAGCCTCTGGTGCCCGGCATGTGCTTCTCCGTCGAACCCGGCATCTACCTGCCGGGCCGCTTCGGGGTCCGCATCGAGGACATCGTGACGGTGACGGAGAGCGGCGGGCGTCGCCTCAACGACACGACCCGGGAGATGGTCCTGGTCGAGTGAGGGGGCACGACGCCCCCTTGGCCTCCCTCCTCGCCCCCGGCCTTCCGAACCACACGGCGCGCCCATGACCCAGGCACCGACCCCCACCGCGGACACCGTCCGCCGGCTGGCCCGAACCCTGCTCGAGGACGCTGAGGGCGCCCCGGACGCCGCCGGGGACGCCGCCCGCGGGCCCGGCGTCCGCCCCGTCGCGGGGAGCGCCGGGTCCACCGTCTGGTGGGTCGGCGCCCGCCATGTGCTGCGCCTGGCCCCCGACCGGGAGGCCGCCGTGCGGCAGCGCCGGGAGCTGCGCCTGCGCGATCTGGTCCGCCCGCACGTCCCCGTCCGGGTGCCGGTGAGCGTGGCCCACGGCGAGTGGGCTCCGGGGCTGCCTTGCACCCTGGACACCAGGCTGCCCGGCGGCTCCGGCGAGGAGCACGACGTGTCCGCCCTCGGCGAGGCCGACCTCGCCGGACTGCTCACCGGGCTGCGAGAGGTGCCGGTGCGCCAGGCGGAGACCCTCGGCGTGCCCCGGGCCGCCCCGCGTGACCTGCGCACCCTGCGCGAGGCCGCCGAACGCGCGGCCCGGCGCCTGGCCGACGCCGACGAGTTCGACCCGGCCCGGCTCGCCCGGCTGACCGCGTCGGTCGCGCAGCAGCTCGCCGCCCGGCCCGGCCCGCTGGTCCTCGTCCACCGCGGCCTGACCGGCGAGCGTCTCGTGGTCGGCGCCGACGGCCGGGTGCGGGGCGTCCTCGGCTGGGGCGACGCGGTCGTCGGCGACCCCGCCGAGGACATCGCCGGGCTGGCGCGCGCCGTCGGCTCCCCGGCCGCCGTCCGCGCCGCGACGCTCGCCGGGTACGGCGCCCGCCGCTGCCTGCGCGGTCTCTGGCTCGCCCGCTGCGATGCGGTGGTGCGCCTCGCCGACGCCCTGGCGGGGCGTGCCGCCGCCCCGCCGCCTCCGCTGCGCTCCCAGCTGCGCCGCGCCTGGGAGGCGATCCTGCTGGAGCGGGTGACGGAACCGCGCGCCGAGGGTGGGGAGGACGGGCACGGCACCTCATGACCGGCCGTGGGGCCGAGCGGCGCGGGCCGTGCCCCGCGCGGGCGCTCACTCCTGGAGCAGCACCACGCTCGACTCCCCGGGAACACGCAGCACCCCGTCGCCGCCCGGGGCGTCGACCGGCTCCCACGCGGCGAGGACACGCGCGGGACGGGTGCCCAGGGGGATCGCCGCCGGCTCCGGGCCGAGGTTGACGGCGACCCGGATGTCCCCGCGCCGGAAGGCGAGCCAGCGCCGGTCGCGGTCGTAGGCGACCCGGGTGGCGGCCAGGTCGGGGGCGCTGAGGTCGGGCCGCGCGTGCCGGAGGGCGATGAGCGCGCGGTACCAGGCCAGCACGCGCGCGTGGGGCTCGCGTTCCGGTTCGGACCAGTCGAGGCAGGAGCGGTCGCGGGTCGCCGGGTCCTGCGGATCGGGAACGTCCTCCTCCTTCCAGCCGTGCGCCGCGAACTCCCGCCGCCTGCCGCGCCGTACCGCCTCGGCGAGTCCGGGGTCGGTGTGGTCGGTGAAGTACTGCCACGGGGTGCCCGCCGCCCACTCCTCGCCCATGAACAGCATCGGCGTGAAGGGGGCCGTCAGCGTCAGCGTGGCCGCGCACGCCAGCAGACCGGGGGAGACCAGCGCGGACAGGCGGTCGCCCTGGGCGCGGTTGCCGATCTGGTCGTGGGTCTGGGCGTAGCCGAGGAGCCGGTGCGCGGCCACGCGCGTACGGTCCAGGGGGCGGCCGTGGCGGCGGCCGCGGAAGCTGGAGTACGTGCCGTCGTGGAAGTAGCCGCCGGTGAGCGTCTTGGCGAGCGCGGCGAGGGGATCGCGGGCGAAGTCGGCGTAGTAGCCCTGCGACTCCCCGGTCAGCGCGGTGTGCAGGGCGTGGTGGAAGTCGTCGTTCCACTGCGCGTGCACGCCGAGGCCGCCCTGGGCGCGCGGGGTGATGACCCGGGGGTCGTTCCGGTCGGACTCGGCGATCAGGAACAGCGGACGGCCCGTCTCGGCGGCCAGGGCGTCCACCGCCGCCGACAGCTCCTCCAGGAAGTGGCAGGCGCGCGTGTCCACCAGCGCGTGCACCGCGTCCAGCCGCAGCCCGTCGATCCGGTAGTCGCGCAGCCAGGCCAGCGCGCTCTCCACGAGGTACGCGCGCACCTCGTCCGACCCGGGCGCGTCCAGGTTGACGGCGGCGCCCCAGGGGGTGTGGTGCCGGTCGGTGAAGTACGGGCCGAAGGCGGGCAGGTGGTTGCCGGACGGGCCCAGGTGGTTGTGCACCACGTCCAGGACCGCGCCCAGGCCCAGCGCGTGCGCCCGGTCGACGAAGCGTTTCAGTGCCTCCGGTCCGCCGTACGGCTCGTGCACCGCCCAGGGCGAGACGCCGTCGTACCCCCAGCCGTGCCGTCCGGGGAACGGGCACAGCGGCATCAACTCCACGTGGGTGACGCCCAGTCGGATGAGATGCTCCAGCCGCTCGGCGGCGGCGTCCAGCGTGCCCTCGGGCGTGTACGTGCCCACGTGCAGCTCGTACAGGACCGCGCCGGGCAGCGGGCGCCCGGCCCACTCGGCGCGCCAGACGTGGCGCCCGTGGTCGACGATCGCGCTCAGTCCGTCCGGGCCGTCCGGCTGCCGGCGCGACCGCGGATCGGGCAGGACCGGTCCGTCGTCCAGCGCGAAGCCGTACCGGGAGCCGTCCCCGGCCTCCGCGTCCCCCCGCCACCACCCCGGCCGCTGCGGATCGCGCTCCAACGCGCGCGCGACGCCGTCGCACTGGAGCGTCACACGGCCGGCCTGTGGTGCCCACACCTCGAACTGCACGGACGGTTCCCCTTCGTCTGCTCACGGTGACGTAGCCCGTCCATCGTGCTGCACACCCGGTCAATCCGCCGGTGAATAACGCCTTTCGCGGCGCATGTCGCCGGGCGGGCGGGTGCGCGGGACGGTCCCGGCCGCTTTCTGGACACCCCGGCGGCGCTGTCCGACAATCACCTTTGTGACGTCGTCTTTCGAGTTCCACACGTACCCCGCGCGCCTGTCCGACGCGGAGCGCGACAAGGCGCTCAAGGCGCTCCGGGACGGCGTCGCCATGGGCCGCCTGTCGCACGACACGTTCATCCGCCGGATGGAGCTGGCGCTGACCGCCCGCCGCTCGGACGAGCTGTGCGCGCTCACCGCCGACCTGCCCACCGAGAGCCGGGCCGCGCGGCTGCTGTTCGGCACGGTGGAGGCGGTCTCCGGGTTCACCGTACGGCTGCGCCGGGCCTGGCGGGCCGAACGGCTCCCCAAGCTGCTGCTGCCCCACCCCGGCACCGGCCATCCGCTGCGCATCGGCCGCGACCCCGCCAACGGGCTGCGGCTGAACCACGACACGGTCTCCCGCGTCCACGCCGAACTCCGCCTCCAGGGCGGCCGGTGGGTCCTGCGCGACCTCGGTTCGACCAACGGCACGACCGTCAACGGCCGGCGGGTCGTCGGCGCCGCCGTCGTCCGCGAGGGCGACCAGATCGGCTTCGGGCAGATGGTGTTCCGGCTGTCGGCGAACTGACCGGCACCCGCCTCCGGCCTCGTCCCGGCTCCCGCTCCGGGGCGGTCGTCGACCGGTAATTCCCTTGCCCCGTCATGGTGTTGACGTATCCGGCAAGTCGTGACTGACTGTGCGTACACCGCCTACCGCGGGTGAACCGACGGCACCGCATCGTGGAGGTGTGCCCTGACGCCCCTCCTGCGCTACCCGACCGCCGACGAGCTGGGCACCCGGGCCGCCGCGCTCGCCGCCCGCCACCCCGGCACCGCCCGCCTGCGCCGCGTCGGCACCTCCCGCGCGGGCACCCCCCTGTGGCTGCTGACCGTGGGCCACGGCAGCCGGCAGGCCCTGATCGTGGCCGGACCGCACGCCAACGAACCCGTCGGCGGCGCCACCGCGTTGCGGCTGGCCGAGCGCGCCCTGGCCGACCCCCGGCTCACCGAGGGCGCCGACGCCACCTGGAACCTGCTGCTGTGCCTGGACCCCGACGGGCTGCGCCACAACGAGGGCTGGCTCACCGGCCCCTACACCCTCGGCCGCTACGCGCGTCACTTCTACCGGCCCGGCTTCCTGGAGCAGCCCGAATGGCTGCCCGACGGCGCGGCCCGCGCCGCCCTGCCGGAGACCCGGGCCCTGCTCGCCCTCCAGGACGAACTGCGGCCCTTCCTCCAGTGCTCCCTGCACGGCGTCGACGTTGGCGGCGGCTTCGTCGAGGTGACCCACCACCTGCCCGGCCTTCCGCAGCGCCTGGCCCACACCGCCGCCCGCCTCGGCATCCCCCGGGAGCTCGGCCCCTACGACGCCCTGTACTGGCCGGAGCTGGGCCCGGCCGTCTACCGCATCCCCCCGCCGCGCCGGGGCGACCTGACCGAGGCCATCACCGAGGCCGCCGTGGAATCGACGTGGTGCCACCCGAGCCGGTACGGCACCGTCACCGCGGTCGTCGAGGCGCCCATGTGGGGCGTGGCCGCCGTGGCGGACGACTCGCCGCCCGCCGACCCGGAGGCGGTCCTGCGCTCCGTCAGCCTCGCCCTGCGCCGCGACACGGGGACCCTGCGCGCCGTCCTGGCACGCATCCGCCCCCACCTCGCCGCCGGCCCCGGCACCGACCGCCTGCTCGCCCCCGTCGAGGACTACCTTCTGGTCTGCCCCCGGCTCGCCGACGCCTGGGACCCCGACACCGACGACGGCAGGGGACGCCCCCTGCCGCCGCTGAGCACCGCCCATCTGACCACCCTGCGCATCGCCGCCCGCCGGCTGGTCCTGCGGACGGCGGGACTGCTGCACCAGCTGGTGCGGGGCGCCGGGCGCGATCCCGCGGGCGCCCTGCCGCAGCTGGACCGGCTCCTCGACGCGTGGTGCGCCGACTACCGCGACGGCTGCGCGGCGCGCTGGATACCGGTCGCACGCCAGGCCGAATACCAGGCCCGGATGGTGCTCGCCGCGTTCGAACTCGCCGGGCGGTACGCCTCCGCCCGCTCCCGTTCGGGTGAGGCGGGGTGGGGTGCGCAGGCCGCCGTGCCGATGCACCGGGAATGACGCACACCACCACACTCAGAGCGCTACGGGGCGGCCTCGCGGCGGCGGCCGTCCTCCTCGCCGTCTGCGCCGCCGCCCCGGCCCGCTCCGCCCCGGAGCCGGCGGGCGACTGGCTCCTCGTGACGGTCACCCCGTCCGACGCCGCCGCCGGCGCCCCCGACAGCACCCTGCTCCGGTGCGACCCGCCCCGGGGCCACGCCCGCGCGGACCGCGCCTGCGCGGAACTCCAGGCGGCGGACGGCGACATCGGCCGCATCCCGCCGCGGGACGCCGTCTGCCCGATGATCCACGCGCCGGTGACCGCCCACGCGCGCGGCCAGTGGCGGGGACGGTCCGTGGAGTACACCGGGACCTTCCCAAACGCGTGTGTGATGGAGTCCCGCACGGGAGCGGTCTTCGCGCTGGACGCCACCGGCACCTGACCGGCCGGTCCGGGCCCCGCGGCACGGCACCGCCGCGGGGCCCGGAGGGGCGCTCACTGCTGGTGCAGGCCGCGTCCCGCCAGGGTCAGGAACACCTCGCCGACCGCCTCCGACAGCGTCGGATGCGCGTGGACGTGCCGGGCCACGTCGGCGGACTCGGCGTCCCAGCCGACGATCAGCTGGCTCTCCGCGATCATCTCCGACACGTGCGGGCCCACCAGGTGCACGCCGAGCACCCGCCCGCCGCCGGCCTCGGCGACCACCTTCACCATCCCGCCCTGCCCGTGCACCATGCCCTTGGCGACCGCGGTCAGCGGCATCGTGTTGACGTCCACCTCGTGCCCCCGCCCGCGTGCCTCCGCCTCGCTCAGGCCCACCGAGGCGGTCTGCGGCGACGAGTACGTCACCCGGGGCACGGCCGCGTAGTCGACGGGAGCGGACGGCAGGCCGGCCAGCGTCTCGGCGACCAGCAGGCCCTCCGCGAAGGAGGCGTGGGCCAGTCCCAGCGACGGCGGCGGCAGCAGGTCGCCGACCACGTGGACGCCGGGCACCGCCGTCTCCAGCCGGTCCCAGTCGGCCGGTACGACGAACCCGCGCTCGTCCGTCGCCAGGCCCGCGGCGGCCAGGTCCAGGCCGTCGGTGACCGGAGCGCGGCCCACCGCGACCAGCAGCCGTTCAGCCTCCAGGACGCGGGTCTCCCCGCGCGCCGTGCGCACCCGGGCGCGAATCCCGTCGCCGAGCACCTCCGCGTCCAGCAGCCGGGCGCCCGCCTGCACGTCGACGCCGCGCTTCTTCAGACCGCGCGTCAGATGACGGGACACGTCCGCGTCCTCCAGCGGCACGATCCGGTCGGCGGCCTCCACGAGGGTGACCTCCGCGCCCATCGAGCGGTGGAACGAGGCGTACTCGACCCCGATCGCGCCGCCGCCCAGCACCAGGACGGACGCCGGCAGCCCGGGTGCGAAGAGCGCGTCGTCGCTGGTCACCACCCGGCGCCCGTCCGGGTCGAGCCCGGGGAGCGTGCGCGGGCGCGAACCGGTGGCCAGCACAATCCCCCGGCGCGCGGTGAAGTCGCCGCCGTCCCCGCCCTCCACCCGCACCGAGCGAGGCCCGGTCAGCCGGGCGCTGCCCCGCACCACCCGCACACCCCCGTGCGCGAGATGCGCCTCGACGCCCTTGTGGTTGCGGCCCACGATGTCGTCGCGGGTGGCGACCAGCGCCGTCCAGTCCACGGAGTCCAAGGTCGCCTTCACGCCCCAGCGCTCGTGTGCCTCGGCGATGCCGTCGACGAGTTCGGCGGCGTGCAGCATCGCCTTGCTCGGGATGCAGCCGCGGTGCAGACAGGTCCCGCCGACCTTGTCGCGCTCGGCGAGCACGACGTCGAGACCCAGGGCGGCGGCGCGCAGGGCGGTGCTGTAACCGCCGGTGCCGCCGCCGATGACGATGACGTCCGGTGTGTTCATGGTCATCAGCCTCCGCCCGCCCCTTGCCATACGTCCAAGGCAATGTTCTTGTGGATTCGATGCAGGACGTTTATGGGAGGGGCAATGGCGTACCGATACCGGGGGCGGGGATGAGCCTGCGTCAGATGGAGTACTTCCTGACCGTCGTGGAAGAGGCGTCCTTCACCCGCGCGGCCGAGCTGCTGCACGTCTCCCAGCCCGCGCTCTCCCACCAGATCAAGGCCCTGGAGCGGTCGGTCGGGGGCGCGCTGCTGGAGCGCCTGCCGCGCGGCGTGCGCCTGACCCCGATGGGGCGTGCCTTCCGGCCGCACGCCGAACTCGCCGTCCGCAGCGCCGCCCAGGCCCGCCGCGCGGCCCGCGCCGCCGCCGGAGCCGAGGGCGGCGAGCTGCACGTCGCGGCCCTCCATCCGGTCGCGGTCGGCATCCTCCCCGACGTCTTCGCCCGCTGGCGTGCCGCGCACCCGAACGTCCGGCTGCACCTGCACGAATACGCCACGACCGAGGCCCTGGAGGAGGAGGTCGAGCGCGGCACCGCCGACCTCGCCGTCGGTCCGGCGCCCGCCGGCTGGGCCGGCACCGTCGTCCCCTTCGGCCAGGAGGAGATCGTCCTCGTCGTCCCCTTCGACGACCGGTTCGCGAACCGTACGACGGTGACGCTGCCCGAGCTCGCCGACCGCCCCTGGGTCCGCTGCGCCATGGAACCGGTCTTCGAGGGGCAGCGCTTCCTCGACTGGGTGTGCGGGCGCGCCGGATACAGCCCGCGCACCGCCGTCTACACCGAGCACACCTCGACCGCCGTGCGGATGGCCGCCGCCGGGGTCGGCGTCTGCACGGCGCCCTCCTACATCGTGCGCGGCGCGGTCGGCGAGGACTGCGTGGTCCTCACCCCCGACCCGCCCTGGAAGCGGACCCTGACGGTCTTCTCACGGGTCCCGCCGACCGGCGCCGCCGAGGCGTTCGTCGACCTCCTGTGCGCCAGCTGGCGGGGCAGGGAGGCGTCCGGACCGGCGTACGACGGCCGCGCGGTGCCCGAGCCGGCCGCCGGCTGACGGCCCCGGCATCCGGGGGCGCCGGGGGTGCCCCGGGGGCGGTCAGCCCCCTTCCCCGGCGCCCTCCACCCGCTCCACCCGTTCCAACAGCGCGACCGGCAGCCGCGCGAACAGGTCCTCCGCGCGCGTGTGTCCCGAGAACACACGGTCCGGGGCGAGTACGTCCGCCCACCGGCCCGGCGGCAGCGGCAGCACCGTGTCGCGCCAGCCGCCCTCCTGGGACAGCCGCAGCGACAGCCGCGTCACGGCCGTCAGCACCTCCCCGGAGCGCGTGAACGCCACACAGTGGGCCGCCGCGGGGCCCACGGCGGTCAGCGGCCCGTACGCCGCGGTGGCGCCGAAGGCGTGGGGCCGCCGCGCGCGCAGCCGCAGCGCCGCCCGGGTCACCGCCGCCTTCTCGCCCGGGTCGGCGGGCGGATACGCCGCGGGCCGCCGGTTGTCGGGGTCCACCAGCGCCCGGTACTCCGCCTCGGTGCCCTGGTAGAGGTCCGGCACGCCCGGCATCGTGAGGTGGACCAGGGCCGTGCCGAGGACGTTGGCCCGGATGTGCGGCTCCAGGCTCTTGCGGAAGGCGGCCACCCGCTCCCCGGGCGGCCCGCACGGCCCCGCCGCCACGAACCGCGCCACCGCCTCCTCGTACGGCGGCTCCCGCTCCGTCCAGCTGGTGTACATCCCGGCCTCGCGCACATGCTTCAGCAGCGCCTGCCGCACCCGCTCCCCGTCCGCGGGCCCCAGCCCGAACACCGTCTGCCAGGCCGCCCACGCCAGCTGCCCGTCGGGCACCCCGTCACCGGCGCGCGTGACCTCCGCCAGGAGGTCCGCCCAGCGCCGCGGGGCCTCGGTGAGCACGGCGAGGGCGGCCCGCACGTCGGCGCTGCGCTTGGTGTCGTGCGTGGAGACCACCGTGCCGGTCAGCGGCCAGTCGCGCTGCACGCGCGCGCAGTAGGCGTGGAACCGCTCGGGGGAGATGGCCGGAGCGCCCGGATCGCCGCCCACCTCGTTCGCCGACAGCAGCGGCACATAGCGGTAGAACGCCGTGTCCTCCACGGACTTGGCGCGCAGCGCGGAGGCGGTCTGCGCGAACCGCGTCCGGAACTCCGCGTGGTCGGGCCCGTCCCCGGCCCGCCCCAGGACCAGATCCCGGACGACATCGACCGCGCCGGCCTCCTCCGGCACCGTGAACGCCTGCCGCGCCTGCCGCGCCGCCTCCTCGGTGACGACCGAGGCCGCGTCGGCGGCCGTGTAGGGCCGGTAGACCTCCATACGGACCAGCAGCTCCCGCAGCGCGGTGCGCAGCGCCCACGGCGCCCGGTCGCGCAGCGCGGGGTCCGGCGACGCGGCGCACAGGCGGTGCGCCACCCGGGTGAGCCGGTCGCACTCGGTGGCCAGCTCGTGCGTGAGCACCTTGTACGCCGCCCGCCGCGCCGTCGCCGCCCAGTCACCGCCCCGGTCCGTCTGCGGGGCCGCGAAGCGCCGGTACTGGCCGAGCAGCTCCTCGTGCCCCTCCGGATCGGTGAACAGCCCGTCGACGTGGCGCAGGGCGTCGTAACCGGTGGTGCCCGCCACCGGCCAGGACGCGGGCAGGTGCTCGGAGTCCGCCAGGATCTTCTCCACCACCGTCCACCGCCCGCCGCTGGCCTCGTGCAGCCGCCGCAGATAGGTGCCGGGATCGGCGAGCCCGTCGGGGTGGTCGACGCGCAGCCCGTCGACGACGCCCTCGTGCAGCAGCCGGAGGATCGTGGCGTGCGTCGCCTCGAACACCTCCGGGTCCTCCACCCGCACCCCGATCAGCTCCGAGATGCTGAAGAACCGCCGGTAGTTCAGCTCGGTGCGGGCCAGCCGCCACCACACCGGGCGGTACCACTGCGCGTCCAGCAGCTGCGGCAGCGGCAGATCCTCGGTGCCCTCGCGCAGCGGGAAGACGTGGTCGTGGTAGCGCAGGACGTCGCCGTCGGCCCGCAGGTCGCCGGTCACCTCGCCCAGCGGACCGCCCAGCACCGGCACCAGCACCTGGCCGCCCTGCGCCTCCCAGTCGATGTCGAACCACCGCGCGTACGGCGACGCCGGCCCGTCCCGCAGCACCTCCCACAGGGCGCGGTTGTGGCGCGGGGACATCGCCATGTGGTTCGGGACGATGTCCACCACCAGGCCGAGCCCGTGCTCCCGCGCGGTGCGCGCCAGCGCCCGCAGGCCCTCCTCGCCGCCCAGTTCCTCCCGTACGCGCGCGTGGTCCACGACGTCGTAACCGTGCGGCGAGCCGGGCACCGCCTCCAGGACGGGGGACAGGTGCAGGTGCGAGACGCCGAGCGAGGCCAGGTACGGCACGGCGGCCGCGGCGGCCCCGAAGGGGAACTCGGGCTGCAACTGCAGCCGGTACGTCGCGGTGGGGGCCGCGGGCGGCGCGGAGGCCCCCGGGCCCGCGGGGACCACCGGGTCGGGTCGCTCAGGTGTCATGGAAAGCTACGTACCCGCCCCGCCGTCTTTCGTGTCATCGACCCCTCCACGGGCGTACGCGGGGCCCGGTCCGGTCCGTCCCGGGCCCCCTGGTGCTCAGTCCCTCACACGGGCCGTTGCAGCACCGTCAGGCTCCGGTCCACCAGCGTCAGCGCCTCCCCGGCGTGCACCTTCGCGCCGGTGTCCGGCGGTACGCCGTCCGGGCGGGAGGTGTCGACGACCACCTGCCACTGCCGGCCGTGGTCCACGGGGACCACGAAGTCGAGCGGCTTGGGCGAGGCGTTGAACATCAGCAGGAACGAGTCGTCCGTGATGCGCTCCCCGCGCGGCCCCGGCTCGGAGATCGCGTTGCCGTTGAGGAAGACGGTCAGCGCCGAGGCCCGCGCCGAGGTCCAGTCCCGCTGGGTCATCTCCCGGCCCTCGGGAGTGAACCAGGCGATGTCCGACAGGTCGTCGTGGGTGCCCTCCACCGGCCGCCCGTGGAAGAAGCGCCGGCGGCGGAAGACCGGGTGGTCCTTGCGCATCCACACCATCGCGCGCGTGAACTCCAGCAGCTCGCCGGGGAGCCCCTCGGCCTCGGGCCACTCCACCCAAGACAGCTCGTTGTCCTGGCAGTAGGCGTTGTTGTTGCCCCGCTGGGTGCGGGCGAACTCGTCCCCGTGGCTGATCATGGGCACGCCCTGGGAGAGCAGCAGGGTGGCGATGAAGTTCCGCATCTGCCGGGCGCGCAGTTCCCGCACCGCCGGGTCGTCGGTCTCGCCCTCGGCGCCGCAGTTCCAGGACCGGTTGTGGCTCTCGCCGTCCCGGTTGTCCTCGCCGTTGGCCTCGTTGTGCTTGTGGTGGTAGGACACCAAGTCGCGCAGGGTGAAGCCGTCGTGGCAGGTGACGAAGTTGATCGAGGCCAGCGGGCGCCGGCCGTCGTCCTGGTAGAGGTCGGAGGAGCCGGTCAGCCGGGAGGCGAACTCCGCCAGCGTCCGCGGCTCGCCCCGCCACAGGTCCCGCACGGTGTCCCGGTACTTGCCGTTCCACTCGGTCCACAGCGGCGGGAAGTTGCCCACCTGGTAGCCGCCCTCGCCGACGTCCCACGGCTCGGCGATCAGCTTCACCTGGGAGACCACCGGGTCCTGCTGCACCAGGTCGAAGAACGACGACAGCCGGTCCACCTCGTGGAACTGCCGGGCGAGCGTGGCCGCGAGGTCGAAGCGGAACCCGTCGACATGCATCTCGGTGACCCAGTACCGCAGGGAGTCCATGATGAGCTGGAGCACGTGCGGGGACCGCATCAGCAGGGAGTTCCCCGTGCCCGTGGTGTCCATGTAGTAGCGGGGGTCGTCCGTCAGCCGGTAGTAGCTCGGGTTGTCCAGGCCCTTGAAGGACAGCGTCGGGCCCAGGTGGTTGCCCTCGGCGGTGTGGTTGTAGACCACGTCGAGGATCACCTCGATCCCCGCCTCGTGCAGCGCCTTCACCGCCGACTTGAACTCCAGGACCTGCTGGCCGCGGTCGCCCCAGGAGGCGTAGGCGTTGTGCGGGGCGAAGAAGCCGATCGTGTTGTAGCCCCAGTAGTTGTTCAGGCCCATGTCCACCAGGCGGTGGTCGTTGACGAACTGGTGCACCGGCATCAGCTCCAGCGCGGTGACCCCCAGCTTGGTCAGGTGTTCGATGATCGCGGGGTGGGCGAGGGCGGCGTAGGTGCCGCGCAGCTCCTCGGGCAGCCCCGGATGCCGCATCGTCAGGCCCTTGACATGGGCCTCGTAGATCACCGTGTGGTGGTACTCGGTGCGCGGGCGCCGGTCGTCGCCCCAGTCGAAATACGGGTTGACCACGACCGACGACATGGTGTGCGGCGCCGAGTCCAGGTCGTTGCGCCGGTCGGGGTCGTCGAAGTGGTAGCCGTACACCTCCTCGCCCCACTGGATCGAACCGCTGATCGCACGGGCGTACGGATCCAGGAGCAGCTTGGCGCTGTTGCAGCGCAGTCCGCGCTCCGGCGCGTACGGGCCGTGCACGCGGTAGCCGTACCGCTGTCCCGGCATCACGCCCGGCACGTAGGCGTGCCGGACGAACGCGTCGCTCTCGCGCAGCTCGATCGCGGTCTCGGAGCCGTCGTCGTGCAGCAGACACAGCTCTACTCGGTCGGCGGCCTCCGTGAAGACCGCGAAATTGGTGCCGGCGCCGTCGTAGGTGGCACCGAGTGGGTATGCCTCTCCAGGCCAGACCTGCATGGATACGACTCTTTCAGGTGTGGGGCGAGGGTGGGGACGCCTTGACTGCGAGTCTCCACGAAAGTGAGGGAACCACCTAGGACTTATCTCCCTCTTACCGGTCGACCAGGGCATACACGGTATGCCGCACCAGTGGGGCAGACACGTACTCCCGGGGTCATTGGGGGAGTAGGGGGAAATTGTGCGCATGTCAGTGCACCGTCACCTGGGCACGTTGATGGCCGGCGCGGCCCTCGCGGTGACCGCGACCGCCGTGATGGTGGGGATCACCCTGCCGGGGGCGGCCGGGGCCGGCGAGCCGGCCGCCGAGGGCGCGCGGAACGCGGCGCAGCGGGCCGCCCAGGCGCCAGGCGGAGGGCGGGGACTGGGGCAGGCCCAGGGGGCGGTGGCGCCGGGGGTCGTCGAGCCGCCGGCCGCCGAGGGGGAGCGCGGTACGGGGAGCGATCCGCTGACCGGGGACGAGGCGGAGCGGGCCGCCCGGATCGCCCTGAACCGCCAGCTGCTGCGCTCCGCGGAGGACGTCGACGGCGACCGCGGACCGCAGCGCCTGAGCGTCGAACTGTCCCGGCCGGACACCGCCGAATCGGACGCCCGGCGGGCGCCGCGCCGCGCCGACGTCACGTTCTACGACTACGCGGACGACACCCTTATCACCAAGACGGTCGACCTGGCCACCGGCACGGTGGAGCGGACCGGCACCCAGCGCGGGGTCCAGCCCCCGCTGAGCCGCGCCGAGCAGACCGAGGCCGCCCGCCTCCTGATCGCCGACCCGCTGGGCGCAGGCCTGAAGGCGGACTACGAGGACGCCACCGGCCGGGAGCTCGCCTCGCCGGACCAGCTGAAGCTGTTCGCCATGGTCTACCGGGCCGCTCCGGGCGCCCAGCCGGACGTGCTGAACCGCTGCGGCGAGCACCGCTGCGCCCGGCTGTTCCCGAAGGTGGTCAACGGCCCGTGGGTCGACGCCCGGCACCTGGTGATCGATCTGAGCACCCGTGAGGTCGCGGCCCTCGGCCGTGACTGAGCCGGACCCGTCGCCCTCCGCAATTCCCACCCGCATGCACTCAGGGAGTCACGTCACCATGCGCCTGAACAGAAGCAGCCGTAGCCCCCGGCGGGCCGCCGTGGCCCTCGCCGCCGCGGGCGCGCTGGCGGCCGGCGCGACCGCCGGCGCCGGACCGGCCGCGGCCGGGCCCCAGGCCGGGCCCGTGCCGGCGGCCGGATGCGCCGCGGCCTACCGCATCGAGCGGAAACTCTCCTCCGGCACCACCTGGCGAATGTGCTGGCGCTACGAGAGCAAGGCCGGGCTGGTCCTGGAGAACGTCTCGTACCAGCCGCCCGGCGAGCCCCGCCCGATCAAGGTCCTCGCCCGCGCGGGACTCGCCCAGATCCACGTGCCCTACGACAACGGCACCATCGAGTACGACGACCTGACGAGCTATGACTTCGGCGAGGGGCTGATGGACCTGGCGCCGGGGGAGTGCCCGGGCGGCACCATCAAGACGGTCCGGATCCCCGACGCCGTGGACGTGGAGCGCCCGGACGTCAAGGGCCTGTGCGCCACCACGCGCGCGCGGGGACACGCCTACCGCATGCAGGGCGACAGCGCGTCCAAGGTCTACCAGGCGCAGGGCAAGGACCTGCTCGTGTACACCGCCAACCAGGTCGGCTGGTACGAGTACATCACCGAGTGGCGCTTCCAGGACGACGGCACGATCACCACCAGCGTCGGTGCGACCGGCAGTCTCTCGCCCTTCGACTACGACGCCGGGGACGGACGCGGCTGGCCCATCGGCAAGGGCGCCAAGGGGCACGCCACCAGCCACAGCCACAACGTCTTCTGGCGCTTCGACTTCGGTCTCGACGGCTCCTCGCGCAGCCGCGTCGAGCAGTTCGACTCCAAGGTCAGCCCGCCCGCCCGCGGCCAGGAGGCGCCGACCAACAAGACCACCCGCACCCGGATCACCCGGGAACTCGCCGGGGACGCGCGGAACATGCGCTGGTGGCGGGTGGTCAGCGCGGCCGGCAAGAACAAGGACGGCCACGCCCGCTCCTACGAACTCGTCCCCGGGCCCTCCGCGAAGTACCCGGGCCGCGGCTTCACCCGGCACGACGTGTACGTCACGCAGTACGCCGCGTGCGAGCGCTACGCCAGCAACAACCTCGGCGACTGCGGGGCCGGGCACGGGAGGTCGGTGGACAAGTGGGTCGACGGGCAGACCCTCACCCACCCCGTGGTCTGGGTCAACGTGGGCTTCCACCACGTCGCCCGGGACGAGGACCAGCAGCCCATGCCGGTCCACTGGCAGGGCTTGTCGCTCGTGCCGCGCGATGTCACCGCTATGAATCCGCTCACTCCGGCGGATCTTCGTGATCATAACGGGCAGCCCCCTGAGGGCGGTTGGTGAACAAGCTGCCCATCGGGCTGCACCGCGGACCGCTCCCGGAGTACCCTTCCTTGATCGTTGAGACGGGAAGTGCCCGGGGAGCGGAAGGCGGTGCGCGGGTGGGCTCGGGAGGGCTGGAGCTGCCCCCTGGTGACGAGGGTCACGAGGGGAACTCCGCGGACGTCCCGCCCGGTGCGGTGTCCCTGGCGCGGCCGATGAACGTGGGCGCGATCGGCCCGGAGCTGGACTGGGACGCCGAGGCGTGGCACGAGGTGCGCACCCGCGCCCAGCGGGCCGGCCGGGCCTACATCTGGCTGAACCTCGTCGAACAGCGGCTGCGCGCGGTCGTGGCCGCCGTTCTGCGCCCCGTGTACGAACCCGTCCACGGCGACGAGTGGGTGGTCGCCGCGGCCGGGCCCGCCGGACAGGAGTGGGTGCAGCGGGCGGTCGCGGTGCGGGAGGTCAGCCGCCGCAAGGGCTATCTGCTCGACCCGGCCGACGACAACGTGCTCAGTTTCCTGACGCTGCCGCAGCTGCGGGAGCTGATGGTGCAGCACTGGCCCTGCTTCGAGCCGTACATCGACGAGCGGCGGGACCTCGAACTCGCCCTCGACGAGCTGGAGGTGACCCGGAACGTCGTCTCCCGCAACCGGGCGCTGTCGGAGGCGGTGCTGAACCAGGCCGAGCGGGCCTCGGCCCGGCTGCTGGAGATCCTCGGTGCGGGCGGCGACGTCCCCTCGGCGCGGCGGCTGCCCGTCGACGCGGTGGAGGATCTGGTCGGCGACCGGTACGCCGACGTGGTGGCGGTCCACCCGGACCGGGTGCGGCTGATGCGCCAGTTTCCCGCCGAGGACATCTTCGGCGGCGCGCGCCGTCTCGACGCCATCGGCATCGGCCTCAACCTGCTGGTGCAGAACTTCTCCGGGCGGCGCCTGGTGCGGCTGGCCGAGTCCGGGTGCCGGGTGCGGCTGCTGTTCCTGAACCCGGCGTGCAGCGCGGTCAAGCGGCGCGAGCGTGAACTCGGCATCAAGCGCGGGGAGCTCAGCCGCGCCGTCGAGACGAACATCCTGCACATGCGCCGGGTGCGTTCCCGGCTGCGCGACCAGGGCGCCTTCGAGATCCAGGTCTTCGACGAGACGCCCCGTTTCACGGCCTACCTCGTCGACGGCGACGGGGCGGACGGCATAGCGGTCGTGCAGTCCTATCTGCGCCGGACCCGGGGCATGGAGGCGCCGGTTCTCGTTCTGCGCAACGGAAGCAAACTGGTCAAGTCGGACCATATGGAAGAAGGTGGGCTTTTTCCCACCTATCGCGAGGAGTTCGAGCTGATGTGGGCGGACTCGCGGCCCGTGTCGTGAGTCACTCGCGCAGACTCCCGGCACATCACTCTCCGGGTGCGGCACGGATGCCGCGCGGGTGACGCGAGGCGCGTGAGCGGGGCGTGAGCAGGGGACGGGCGCGGTGCGGGCGGCGGGCGCCGCCCGGATTGTCAGTGGCGCGTGCGAAGGTGGAGGCCACCGGGGGAAAGCACCACCGAGAAGGGGGGCCGCCATGGGCTGGCACCGGGAGCCGCTGATCGGCTTCGACCTGGAGACCACGGGGACCGACCCGTACGAGGCACGCATCGTCACGGGCGCCGTGATCGAGGTCAGGGACGGTGAGCCGGGCGGCCGCCGGGAGTGGCTGGCCGATCCGGGCGTAAAGATCCCGGCGGACGCGGTCGCGGTCCACGGGATCAGCAACGAGCGGGCGGCGGCCGAGGGCAGGCCGGCCGACCGGGTGGCGGACGCCATCGCCGGCGTCCTGGTGGACCACTGGAAGACGGGCGTCCCGGTCGTCGCCTACAACGCGGCCTTCGATCTCACGCTGCTTGCCGCCGAACTGCGGCGGTACGGACTGCCGTCCCTGCGGGACCGCCTGGGCGGTGCGGACCCCGCCCCCGTCATCGACCCGTACACGATCGACCGCGCCGTCGACCGCTACCGCCGGGGCAAGCGCAACCTGGAGGCGGTCTGCGCCGAGTACGGCGTCGCCCTCGGCACCGCCCACGACGCCACGGCCGACGCTCTCGCCGCGGCCCGGCTCGCCCGCGCGATAGCCGTCCGCCACCCCAAGGTCGGGGCCCTCGGTCCGGCGGAGCTGCACCGCCGTCAGATCGAGTGGTACGCCGAGTGGGCGGCGGACTTCCAGGACTTCCTGCGCCGCAAGGGTGACGCGGGTGCCGTCGTGGACGGCGTGTGGCCGCTGCGGGAACCGGCCGGAGAGCGGGTCTGAGCGGCCCGGGGCGCCGTCAGAAGGGATACCAGCGCACCGTGGCGTCCCCGTCCCGCAGCGACGCCACCCGCCGCCGGAACTCGGCCAGCGCCTCGGGGTTGCCCGGCGCGTGCTGCGCGACCCACGCGCAGCTCGCCGTCTCGCGGGCGCCGCGCAGGACGGCACATCCCTCCCACTCCCGCACGTCCCAGCCGTAGGCGGCGGTGAAGGAGTCGTACGCCTCGGCAGGGAGGCCGTAGCGGTCCCGGGACAGGGCCATCACGACCAGATCGTGCTCGCGCAGGTCGAAGGAGAAGGTCTCCAGATCGACCAGGACCGGCCCGCCGGGCCCCACGTGCACGTTGCGGAGCAGCGCGTCACCGTGGACCGGACCGGGCGGCAGCTGCGGGGTGAGCGCGGCGGCGGCCGCGGCGAAGCCGTCGCGGCGCTCGCGCAGATACGCCGCGTCCGCGGGATCGATCGCGTCGCCCGCCAGGCGCAGCCAGCGCTCCACGCCGCCCAGCAGGTCGCGGGGCGGCAGACCGAAGGAAGGGGAGGGCAGGGCGTGCACGATCCGCAGCAGCCCGGCCAGGTCCCGCGGCTCGGCGGGCCGCACCGGATCGGGCAGCCGGTGCCACACGGTCACCGGGTGGCCCTCGGCCAGCAGGGCCTTCCGCTCCGCCGCCCGCACCGCCGGCACGCCCGCCTCCTCCAGCCACACCGCGACGGCCAGCTCCCGGCGCGCCCGCTCCAGCAGTTCGGCGTCCCGGCCCACCTTGACGACCAGGTCGCCGGCGGCGAACACCGCGTTCTCGCCCAGGGCGAGCAGCCGCGCCTCCCGAGCCGCGCCGGGCAGCACCCCCGCCGCGGCCAGTACGTCCCGCGCCCGTGCCTCGTCCATCGTCCGCCTCCGTGTCCTTCGTGCCATCGTGCTGTGGTGCTGTGGTGCCGTCGCGTCGGCGGGTCCATGCCCGGCCCGGCCGCCGACGGGTCTTCGCCGTCGCCGGCCAGTGTCGCATCGGCACTGGTGGGAGGGTGTGCGCGGTGCCTTGACGGGGGACCGCCCCTTCACGACCATGACCAGGCCGTCCGCGCCGCGCAAAGGGGCTGATCACGTGACATCGGCGACCGAGGTGAGGAGACCGGAGCGCCGCGCGCCCGGCGCCGGGCGGCCACGGCCGGCCACCGGCCACGGCGCGTGGTTCCTGGTCCTGCCCGCCCTGATCCCCATCCTGGTGCTCAGCGTCGGACCGCTGCTCTACGGCATCCTGCTGGCGTTCACCGACGCCCAGTCGGGCCGGACGCAGCCCACGCAGTGGATCGGCGCCCTCAACTTCCGGGACCTGGCGCGGGACACGCTGTTCTGGGAGTCGTTCCGGATCGGGCTGGTGTGGGCCGTGGCGGTGACCGCCGCCCAGTTCCTGCTCGCGCTCGGCCTCGCCCTGCTGCTCGACCAGGACCTGCGCCTGCGCTGGCTGGCCCGCGCCCTGGCGATCGTCCCCTGGGCCATGCCCGAGGTCGTCGTCGGCATCATGTGGCGGCTGGTCTACAACCCGGACGCCGGCATCCTCAACGAGACCCTGCGCGACCTCGGTCTCGGCGACGGCCGCGACTGGCTCAGCGGCCTGGCGACCGCCCTGCCCGCCGTGATCGTCGTCGGCGTCTGGGCGGGCATGCCGCAGACGACGGTCACCCTGCTCGCCGGATTGCAGAACACCCCGCGCGAGCTGCGCGAGGCCGCCGCCGTCGACGGCGCCGGCGCCTGGCGCCGCTTCCGCGCGGTCACCTGGCCCGCCCTGAAACCGGTGGCGCTCGCCGTCACCGCGCTCAACCTGATCTGGAACTTCAACGCCTTCGCGCTGGTCTACGTGCTGACCAGCGGCGGCCCCGGCGGCCGGACCCGCCTGCCCATGCTCTTCGCCTACGAAGAGGCCTTCCGCTACGGCCAGTTCGGCTACGCGGCGGCGATGGGCTGCGTGATGGTCGCCGTGATCTCGATACTGCTGGCCGTCTTCCTCGTCGGCCGCCTCCGGGGAGGTGAGGACGCGTGAGAACCACCACCGCGGCCCGCGCGGGCCAGTACGCGGCTCTGCTCGCGTATCTCGTCTTCCTCGCCTTCCCCTTCCTGTGGCTGGTGTCCACGGCCTTCAAACCCCCGCGCGAACTGGCGAGCCTGCACCCCACCTGGATGCCCGAGGACCCCACCCTCGCCAACTTCCGGCAGGCGTTCGGCGAGCAGCCGCTGCTCCAGGCCGCGCTCAACTCCCTGGCCACCGCGGTCGGGGCGGCGGTGATCGCCGTGCTGATCGCCACGCCGATGGCATACGTCACGGCCCGGCACCGGGGCGGGCTCACCAGGGCGGCGACCGGGTGGGTGGTGATCAGCCAGTCCTTCCCCTTCGTCCTGCTGATCATCCCGCTCTTCCTGGTGCTGAAGCGGCTGCGGCTGGTCGACTCCGTCCCGGGGCTGGTCATGGTGTACGTGGTGTGGGCCCTGCCGTTCGCGCTGTGGATGCTGTCCGGGTACGTGCGGGCCGTGCCGGTGGAGCTGGAGGAGGCGGCGGCGGTCGACGGGGCCGGGCGGCTGCGGACGCTGGTGTCGGTGACCGCGCCGCTGCTCGCGCCGGGGATCGTGGCGACCGCGCTGTTCGCGTTCGTCACCGCGTGGAACGAGTTCTTCTTCGCGCTGGTGCTGCTGAAGACACCGGAGAAACAGACCCTGCCGGTGGTGCTCACCCATTTCATCGGTGCGGAGGGCGTCGCCGACCTCGGCCCGCTGGCGGCGGCGGCCTTCCTCGCGACGCTGCCCTCCCTGGTCGTCTTCGCGCTCATCCAGCGGCGGATCACGAGCGGCATGCTCGCCGGGGCGGTGAAGAGCTGATGCGGGCCAGAATCCGCACGGCGCTCGCCGCCGCCCTGCTGCTCCTGGCGGGCTGCTCCTCAGACGGCACCCGGGACGACGGCCGGATCACCCTCCGCTTCCAGTCCCTGGCCTGGCAGCAGGAGTCGGTGGCGGCCACCAGGGAACTGGTGCGGGAGTGGAACGCGGCCCACCCGGAGGTACGGGTCGAGTACGTCCAGGGCAGCTGGGACAGCGTCCACGACCAGCTCCTGACCTCCTTCGAGGGCGGCGAGGCGCCCGACATCATCCACGACGCCTCCGACGATCTCGCCGACTTCGCCTACGGCGGCTACCTCGCCGACCTGACCGGCCTGCTGCCCGCGCGGCTGAAGGCGGACATCCCCCGGCAGAGCTGGGAGACCGTCACCTTCGGCGACGGCGTCTACGGCGTGCCGTTCCTCCAGGAACCCCGGGTGCTCATCGCCAACGCGGCCTGGCTGAAGAGGTCGGGCGTCCGGATCCCGACCCCCGGCCGGCCCTGGAGCTGGGCGGAGTTCCGGCGGGTGACCGAGCGGCTGAGCGGCGACGGGATGTACGGCGTGGCCTGGCCGCTGAAGGAACCCGTGTCCGCCACGCTCAACCTGTCCCTCACCACCGGCGGACGGCTGTTCCACCGCGGCCCGGACGGCAAGGTCACCGTCCGGTTCGACCCGGGCGACCAGGTGGTGCCGCGCACCGTCCACGACCAGGTCAACACCGACCGCAGCGCGCCCGCGTCGACCCTGGGCAGCGGCGGCTCCGACACCCTGCCGGGCTTCTTCGCCGGGCGGTACGCGATGGTGCCGCTCGGATTCTCCTACCGCCAGCAGATCGCGCAGCAGGCCCCGGAAGGCTTCGAGTGGCAGGTGCTGCCCGCACCGGCGGGCAGCGGCGGACTCGCCCAGGGCGTCAGTCCGCAGACGCTGTCCATCGCCGAGGACAGTCCGCACAAGAAGGAGGCCGCCGCCTTTCTGGACTTCCTGCTGCGCCCGCGGAACATGGTGCGTCTCGCCCTCGGGGACTGGATGCTGCCCACCGGCACCCAGGCCCTGAAGGACCCCGCCCTGCGCACCGGGGAACACGGCTGGGCCACCGGGACGGCCCTCGCCCGCCACCTCCGCCCGGCGCCCGCGCAGTCGGTGCGCGGATATCCCGAGTGGAAGGACAAGGTGGCGACCCCGGCGCTCCAGGAGTACTACAGCGGTGCCATCGGGCTGCGGGAGCTGCGCGAGCGGCTGGAGGAGGACGGCAACCTGGTGCTCGCCCGGTACCAGCGCTGAGCGGAGGGGGGGTGGGGCACCGGGCGGCAGTTCGATTGTACGAGACGTTCCGTCTCGCCTAAGGTGGACAACATGACGCACCGCCCCCATATCGCCATGTTCTCCATCGCCGCCCACGGTCATGTGAATCCGAGCCTGGAGGTGATACGCGAACTCGTGGCGCGGGGGCATCGGGTCACGTACGCCATCCCGCCGGCCTTCGCGGAGAAGGTCGCCGCCACCGGGGCCGAACCGAAACTCTGGAACTCCACCCTGCCGGGCCCCGACGCCGACCCCGAAGCCTGGGGGAGCACCCTGCTGGACAACGTCGAGCCCTTCCTGGACGACGCGATCCAGGCGCTCCCGCAGCTCACCGAGGCCTACCGGGGGGACGAGCCGGACCTCGTGCTGCACGACATAGCGGCCTATCCCGCCCGCGTCCTCGCCCACCGCTGGGGCGTGCCGGCGATCTCCCTCTCACCGTGCCTCGTCGCCTGGGAGGGCTACGAGGAGGAGGTCGCCGAGCCGATGTGGGCGGAGCCGAAGAAGACCGAGCGCGGCCGGGCCTACTACGCCCGCTTCCAGAGCTGGCTGGAGGAGAACGGGATCACCGAGCACCCCGACACCTTCGCCGGCCGCCCGGCCCGTTCCCTGGTCCTGATCCCCAAGGTGTTCCAGCCGCACGCCGACCGGGTCGACGAGACCGTGTACACCTTCGTCGGCGCCTGCCAGGGCGACCGCGATGCCGAAGGGACCTGGCGGCGTCCCGCCGGCGCCGAGAAGGTGGTCCTCGTCTCGCTCGGCTCCGCCTTCACCAAGCAGCCGGACTTCTACCGCCGGTGCGTGGAGGCGTTCGGCGACCTGCCGGGCTGGCACCTGGTGCTCCAGATCGGCCGGCACGTCGACCCCGCCGGCCTCGGTGATGTACCGGCCAACGTGGAGGTGCACTCCTGGGTGCCGCAGCTCGCCGTCCTGCGCCAGGCCGACCTGTTCGTCACCCACGCGGGCGCGGGCGGCAGCCAGGAGGGCCTGGCCACCGCCACCCCGATGATCGCCGTACCACAGGCAGCGGACCAGTTCGGCAACGCCGACACGCTCCAGGGGCTCGGCGTCGCCCAGCACCTGCCCATGGAGGAGGCGACCGCCGAGGCGCTGCGCGCGACCGCCCTCCGGCTGATCGACGACCCGGAGGTGGCCTGGCGGCTGAAGGAGATCCAGGCGCAGATGGCCGAGGAGGGCGGTACGCGGCGGGCGGCCGACCTCATCGAGGCGGAACTGGCGTCGAGCCGCCGGAACCGGCGGCAGGAGGCGTGACCACGGTGTCCGCCTCCTGACCGGGCAGGGCGCGGTCACCCGGAGGACGCGCACGGGCCCGCACCGGCGCGTGTGGCGGTTGCCGCCCGCCCCGCCGGCCGGCGAGAGTCTCGCCGCCCGCCCGCCGGCCGGCGAGAGTCTCGCCGCCCGCCGACGCGGACGCGGCCGTCGTGCCGCCCCACGGGGGACGACGGCCGCTCCAGGGCCTTTCGTGTGCGAACGAACGGCCTCAGGGCCTGTCGTCGCACTCCCGTCTGCCTCCCGTCTGCCTCCCCTCGGGCGGACGACGGGAGTGGGACGACAGGCCGTAGGGTGGGCCGATGACGACGACGTATGCGGCGCTGCTGCGCGGGATCAACGTGGGCGGCGGCAGGAAACTCCCGATGGCCGATCTGCGCACGCTGCTGGCGGGGCTCGGCCACACCGGCGTACGGACCTATCTGCAAAGCGGCCAGGCCGTCTTCACGGCCGCCCACGGTGACGAGGAGTCCCTGGCCGAGGAGCTCACGCGGGAGATCGGGAAGCGGTTCGGCTTCCCGGTCGACGTGCTGGTGCGCGACCACGCCTATCTGCGGGCGGTGGCCGAGGCGTGTCCGTTCCCGGCCGCCGGACTGGAGGGCAGGCAGCTCCACGTCACCTACTTCTCCGCGCCGGTCGGCCCCGAACGCTTCGCGGAGATCGACCAGTCCGCCTATCTCCCCGAGGAGTTCCGGCTCGGCGACCGCGCGCTGTACCTGTACGCGCCGGACGGCCTGGGCCGCTCCAGGCTGGCCGAGGCGCTCTCCAGGCCCCGGGTGAACAAGGGCGTGATCGCCACCACCCGCAACTGGAACACCGTCGGCAAACTCGTGGAGCTGACCGGCCCCTGAGCGCGCGTGGCGCGCTCAAGGGCGCCGGAGTCAGGCTCCCACCGCCGCCCGGACCGGCACCCCGGCCTCGTCGTACCGCTCCAGCAGCAGCCGGGCCACCTCCGGTGCGGGTCCGAGGACATCGGCGAGGACGTCCGCGGCGGCGGCGCCCCGGGCGATGCGGTCCGGCAGGAAGCCGGGCGCCAGGACGTACGGGGCGACCGCGACCCGGGGGCAGCCCAGCGCCCGCAGCTCGCGCACCGCGTCCTCCGTAGGGGGAAGGGATGCGGAGGCGAACGCAGGCCGCACGGCGCACCAACCGGTGTGCCGCCACTCCCGCGCGATTTCTGCGATCACTGCGATCGCCTCCGGGTCGGTGGACCCCGCCGAGGCCAGTACGACCCCGGTCGAGGACTTGTCGGCGGGCGACAGCCCCGCCTCGTACAGGCGCCGCTCCAGCGCCGCCGTCAGCAGCGGGGACGGCCCCAGCACCTCGGCCTGCCGGACGCGCAGCCGGGGCGGCGCCTGAGCCAGGACGGCCGGAATGTCCGCCTTGGCGTGGAAGGCGCGGGTCAGCAGCAGCGGCAGGGCGACGACGTCCCGCACGCCCTGCGCCGCCAGGGACTCCAGCACCCCCGGTACCGAGGGCACGTTGAAGTCGAGGAACCCGGTCTCCACGCGCAGGCCCGGCCGCAGCGACCGTACCCGGCGCACCAGGGCGTGCACGGTCGCGGCGTGCCGCGGGTCGCGGCTGCCGTGGGCGATGACGAGCAGCACCGGAGTGGCCATGGCGTGCCTCAGTTCCTCACCAGCAGACCGCGGCTGCGCAGCACCCACCGCTCCAGCGGGCTGAAGATCAGCAGGTCGATGGCGATGCCGACGATCAGGATGAGCAGGATGGCCTCGAACACCATGGCCATGTCGCTGGCGTTGCGGCCGTTCTCCAGGAGCTGGCCGAGACCGACGCCGAGGTCGGGGAAGGAGGCGATGATCTCCGCGGCCATCAGCGAGCGCCAGGAGAACGCCCAGCCCTGCTTCAGGCCCGCCACATAGCCGGGCAGCGCGGCCGGCAGCACGATGTGCCAGGTGCCCTTCAGCCCGGTCGCGCCCAGGGTGCGGCCCGCGCGCAGGAAGAGCGGCGGCACCTGGTCGACGCCGGAGACGAGGCCGTTGGCGATGGAGGGGACCGCGCCGAGCAGGATCACCGCGTACATCATCGAGTTGTTCAGGCCGAGCCAGATCACGGCGGGCGGCACCCACGCCACCGAGGGCAGGGACTGGAGGCCGGACAGGATCGGGCCGAGGGCCGCGCGCACGAACTTCACCCGGGCCACCAGCAGGCCCAGCGGGGTGCCGATCAGCAGCGCGAGGCAGAAGCCGAGCAGGCCGCGCGAGACGCTGGTCCAGATGTAGCCGAGCAGCTCGCCCTGGAGCCAGGCGTCCCGCACCACGTTCCACACGTCGGCCGGCGCGGGCAGCTTCGTCGGATCGTCGACGATCTCGAAGGAGACCAGCGCCTGCCACACCGCCAGCACCAGCGCCACGGCGAGCACCGGCGGCAGGATCTTCTCCGTGAACGTCCGCCGGAACGGCGTGCGGCCCTGCGGGACGCTCTCCAGCGCGTCCAGGCCCGCCTCCAGGCCGGCGAGGTCGCCGCCGTCCTTGGCGGCGGTCGTCGTCGTGTCAGTGCTGGCCATGGCGGCGGATCTCCCCACGCAGTTCTTCGGTGATCTCGACGGACAGCTCCGCCACGGCGGTGTCCTCGATGCGGCGCGGGTGCGGGATGCCGACCGCCCACTCGCGCGCCACGCGCCCGGGACGGGACGACAGCAGTACCACGCGCTGGGCGAGGCGGACGGCCTCGCGCACGTTGTGCGTGACGAACAGCACCGACAGTCCCGTCTCGCGCCAGATCCGGGTCAGCTCGTCGTGCAGCACGTCCCGCGTGATGGCGTCCAGCGCCGCGAACGGCTCGTCCATCAGCAGCAGCCTGCTCTCCTGCGCGAGCGCCCGCGCCATCGCCACCCGCTGGCGCATACCGCCCGACAGTTCGTGCACCCGCTTGCCGTACGCGCCGTTCAGCCGGACGAGTTCGAGCAGCTCCTCCGCCTTGCCGCGGCGCTCGGGCTTCGGCACGCCCCGCAGTTTCAGGGCGAGTTCGATGTTCTTGCCCGCGGTCAGCCACGGGAACAGGGCGTGCTCCTGGAACATCAGCGCCGGGCGCCCGTCCGTGGTGATGCTGCCGGCGCTGGGCTTGTCCAGGCCCGCCACCAGGTTCAGCAGTGTGGACTTGCCGCAGCCGGAGGCCCCCAGGAGGGTGACGAACTCGCCGGGCGCGACATCGAGGGTGATGTCGTCCAGCACGAGCTGCTGTCCGGCGGGGCCCGCGAACGACTTCGAGACGTGCTCGATACGGGCGGCGCAGGTCGCCGCCTCGGTGCCGTCGGCGGCCTTGGCGAGGGTCGTGGCCATGGTCGTCACCTCCTGGGAACTGGTCGGGGGTCCGGGCTTACTTCACGCCGAGGCCGGCGTCGTCGACCGCGGGCTCGCCCGCGGCCTTGAGCACCTTGTTGAGCAGCGTGAGGTCGTAGATGCCCTTGAGGTCGGGCTCCTCCAGCAGACCCGCCTTCACCGCGTGCTCCGCCTGGGCGTCGAGGGTGGCGGCCAGCGGGTCGTCGGTGACCTGGATCGACTTCCACGCCGGGTCCAGGACCTCGGCGGGCAGCGCCTTGCCGGTGTCGGCGGCCAGCTGCTCATTGGCCGCGGCCTTGGCCTCCTCCGGGTTGGCCTTGATCCACTTGTTGGTCTCGACCGACGCCCTCAGCACGGCCTCGACGGCCTTCGGGTGCTCCTTGAGGAACGTCTGCGACACGATGATGTTCGTGATCACGAACTTCTCGTCGGGCCACAGCGACGCCTCGTCGAGCAGCACCTTGCCGCCCTCGGCGACCAGCTTGGACGCGGTCGGCTCGGGCACCCAGGCGCCGTCGATGGAGCCGGCCTTGTAGGCGTCCGGGGTGACCTTGTTGTCGCTGCGGACGACCGTCACGTCGCCCTTGCCGCTCTGGGCGTCGACCTTCCAGCCCTGGTCGGCGGCCCAGTTGAGGAACGCCACGTCCTGGGTGTTGCCGAGCTGCGGGGTGGCGATCCGCTTGCCCTCGACGTCCTTCAGCGACTTGATCTTCTCCGGGTTCACCACCAGCTTCACGCCGCCGGAGGCCGACCCGCCGATGATCCGCAGGTTCTTGCCGCGGGACTTGGTGTAGCCGTTGATGGCCGGGGACGGGCCGATCCAGCCGATGTCGATGGAGCCGGAGTTGAGGGCCTCGATCTCCGAGGGCCCCGCGTTGAAGATCGCGTACTGGGCCTTGGTGGCGCCCAGTTCCTTCTGGAAGAAGCCCTTCTGGTTGCCCACCAGCGCGGTCGCGTGGGTGACGTTGCCGAAGTAGCCGATCCTGACGGAGTCCAGCCCGTCGATCTTCTCGGCCCCGGCGGCGACCTTGGCGGCGCCGTCGTCCTTGGCCTGGGAACCGTATCCGCAGGCGGCGAGTGCGAGCAGGGGCAGGGCGGCGACGGCCGCGAGGGAGCGGCGCAGGGCGGTGGTGGCAGGCACGGGAGGTGTTCCTCTCGTTGGCCCGGCGGTCACGACCCCGTCGTGGGGTCAGGTCATGGCCGGGAGGTCGGCGGGTCTTCGGCTGTGCGGACGGCGTGCGGTGCGGGCGTGCGGACAGTGCGGGTACGTCACCGTCCACATCGCGCCACTCCGCCCTGTCCGCTGCCGAGGGCGCCGCTGCCGACGCGGCCGCCCTCCTTGGCGAACGTGGAGTAGAAGTCGGGGGAGCCCATGCTCAGAAGTCCCAGCCGTCGTCGTCGGCCGTGTCCTGGACCGGCTCGGGGGCCGCGAAGGACTCGCCGACCATGCCCGCGGTGAGCGTGGTGCCGTCGCTGGGGTCGATCAGGATGAACGAGCCCGTGCGGCGGGAGTCGGCGTAGGAGTCCAGCGGCAGCGGCTCGGCGGTGCGTATCTTCACGCGGCCGATGTCGTTGGCGACCAGCCGGCCCGGGTGCGGGTGCAGGGACAGGTCGTCCAGCGTCAGCCGGGACGGGATGTCCTTCACGATCGCCTTGACCGTGCGGGTGCCGTGCTTGAGCAGCACCCGGTGGCCGACCGTCAGCGGCTGGTCGGCGACGTGGCACACGGTCGCCTCGACGTCCTGCGTGGTCGCGGGGGCGTCCTGGCTCGGCACGATCAGGTCGCCGCGGGAGATGTCGATGTCGTCCGCGAGCAGCAGCGTCACCGACTGCGGCGTCCAGGCCTCCTCGGCCGGTTCGCCCAGCACGTCGATCCCGGTGACCGTCGTCGTCCGGCCCGAGGGCAGGACGGTGACGGCGTCGCCGACGCGGAAGGTACCGGCGGCGATCTGGCCGGCGTACCCCCGGTAGTCGGGGTGCTCGGCGGTCTGCGGGCGGATCACGTACTGCACCGGCAGCCGGGCGTGGCAGTGCGCCAGGTCGTGGCTGACCGGGACCGTCTCCAGATGCTCCAGCACGGTCGGGCCGCCGTACCAGTCCATGTGCGCGGACGGCTCCACCACGTTGTCGCCGACCAGGGCGGAGATGGGGATGGCGGTGACCTCGGGGACGCCGAGCTCGGTCGCGTACGCCGTGAACTCCTCGGCGATCCGGGCGAAGACCCGCTCCTCGTAGCCGACGAGGTCCATCTTGTTGACGGCGAGGACGACGTGCGGCACGCGCAGCAGCGCGGCGATGGCGGCGTGGCGGCGGGTCTGCTCGACGACGCCGTTGCGGGCGTCGACCAGGATCACCGTCAGCTCGGCCGTCGAGGCGCCGGTGACCATGTTCCGCGTGTACTGCACATGGCCCGGCGTGTCGGCGAGGATGAACCGGCGGCGCGGGGTGGCGAAGTACCGGTAGGCCACGTCGATGGTGATGCCCTGCTCGCGTTCGGCGCGCAGGCCGTCCGTCAGCAGCGCGAGGTCCGGGCCCTCCTGGCCCCGGCTCGCCGAGGCGCGCTCGACGGCCTCCAGCTGGTCGGCCAGGACCGACTTGGAGTCGTGCAGGAGGCGGCCGACGAGGGTGGACTTGCCGTCGTCGACGGAGCCGGCGGTGGCGAACCGCAGCAGGGTGGTGTCCGAGAGTGCCTCGGTCGTGATGGTGCTCATCTCTAGAAGTACCCCTCGCGCTTGCGGTCTTCCATCGCGGCCTCGGAGAGCTTGTCGTCGGCGCGGGTGGCGCCGCGCTCGGTGAGCCGGGAGGCGGCGATCTCGGCGATCACCTTCTCGATGGTGTCGGCGTCGGAGTCGACCGCCCCGGTGCAGGACATGTCACCGACGGTCCGGTAGCGGACCAGCCGCTTCTCGACGGTCTCGCCGTCCTTCGGGCCGCCCCACTCGCCGGCGGTCAGCCACATGCCGCCCCGCTGGAACACCTCGCGCTCGTGCGCGTAGTAGATCTCCGGCAGCTCGATGCCCTCGCGGGCGATGTACTGCCACACGTCCAGCTCGGTCCAGTTGCTGAGCGGGAAGACGCGGACGTGCTCGCCGGGCGCGTGGCGGCCGTTGTACAGGTTCCACAGCTCGGGGCGCTGGCGGCGCGGGTCCCACTGCGAGAACTCGTCCCGCAGGGAGAAGACCCGCTCCTTGGCCCGCGCCTTCTCCTCGTCGCGGCGTCCGCCGCCGAAGACCGCGTCGAACTTCTCGCTCTGGATCTTCTCCGTCAGCGGGAGGGTCTGGAGCGGGTTGCGGGTGCCGTCGGGGCGCTCCTTGAGGACGCCCCGGTCGATGTAGTCCTGCACCGAGGCCACGTGCAGCCGCAGCCCGTGCCGGGCCACCGTGCGGTCGCGGTAGTCGAGGACCTCGGGGAAGTTGTGCCCGGTGTCGACGTGCAGCAGCGCGAAGGGGACCGGCGCCGGCGTGAACGCCTTCAGCGCCAGGTGCAGCATGACGATGGAGTCCTTGCCGCCGGAGAAGAGGATCACCGGGTTCTCGAACTCGCCCGCCACCTCGCGGAAGATGTGCACCGCCTCGGACTCCAGGGCGTCCAGGTGGGAGAGGGCGTACGGGCTGCCGGTCCCCTCGGTGGCGGCGGCGACGGTGCCGGTCAGGCCGGTCATGCCAGTCCCCTTTCGCTGAGCAGGGCGTACACCGACGCCGCGGACTCCTGCACGGTCTGGTTCTGGGACTCGATGCGCAGATCGGGCGCCTCGGGCTCCTCGTACGGGTCGTCGACCCCGGTGAGCCCGGTCAGCTCGCCCGCGGCCTGCTTGGCGTACAGGCCCTTCACGTCGCGTACGGAGCACACCTCGACCGGCGTCGCCACGTGCACCTCCAGGTACGGCGTGCCGTGCGCCTCGTGGCGCTTGCGCACCGCGTCGCGGCTGTCGGCGTAGGGCGCGATCACCGGGACCAGGACCGTCACGCCGTTGCGGGCGAGCAGTTCGGCGACGAAGCCGATCCGCTGCACGTTGGTGTGCCGGTCCTCGCGGCTGAAGCCGAGGCCCGCCGAGAGGAACTCGCGGATCTCGTCGCCGTCGAGGAGCTCGACGCGGCGGCCCTCCTCGCGGAGCCGTCCGGCCAGCTCGTGGGCGATGGTGGTCTTGCCGGCGCTCGGCAGACCAGTGAGCCAGACGGTGGCTCCGGTGGTCACGTGGTTCTCCTGGGTCGTGGCGACGGCCGCGGGGGCCGCGATCGTCGCATCGGTAACAGCGTCGGTAACAGCAGTAACAGCGGGAGCTGTGGGCGCCTTGTGCGTGCCTGTGGCCGTCATGTGTGCAGCCCGCACTCGGTCTTGGCCCGGCCCGCCCAGCGGCCGGCGCGCGCGTCCTCGCCCTCGAGCACCCGGCGGGTGCACGGCGCGCAGCCGACGGAGGCGTACCCGTCCATCAGCAGCGGGTTGGTCAGGACGCCGTGCTCGGCGACGTAGGCGTCCACGTCGTCCTGCGTCCAGCGGGCGATGGGGGAGACCTTGACCTTGCCCCGCTTGGCGTCCCAGCCGACGACCGGGGTGTTCGCCCGGGTCGGGGACTCGTCGCGGCGCAGGCCGGTCGCCCAGGCGAGGTAGCTCTTCAGGCCCTCCTCCAGGGGCCGCACCTTGCGCAGCTTGCAGCACAGGTCGGGGTCCCGGTCGTGCAGCCTGGGGCCGTACTCGGCGTCCTGCTCGGCGACCGTCTGGCGCGGGGTGAGCGTGATGACGTTGACGTCCATCACGGCCTCGACCGCGTCCCGGGTGCCGATGGTCTCCGGGAAGTGGTAGCCGGTGTCGAGGAACACCACGTCGACGCCGGGCATCGCGCGGGAGGCCAGGTGGGCGACGACCGCGTCCTCCATCGAGGAGGTCACGCAGAAGCGCTTGCCGAACGTGTCGGCGGCCCACCGCAGGATCTCCGGCGCGGAGGCGTCCTCCAGGTCGCGGCCCGCCCGCTCGGCCAGCTCTTTCAGCTCCTCGGCCGTGCGCTCTCGCTCAATCGCCGTCATTTTCCGTCCCCTCCCGTGGAGTTGGGCTGAAGTCCCCGGGCCAGCAGCCCGAGGAACTTCAACTGGAATGCGCGGTTGCACCCCGCGCATTCCCAGGCGCCGTGACCCTGCTCGTTCGGACGCAGGTCCTCGTCACCGCAGTAGGGGCAGTGGAAGGGCACCGCGCGCTCGCTCACGACAGCGCCTCCTCCGAGGCGCGGGCCGCCCAGGCGGCGAACCGCTCGCCTTCCTCGCGCTCGGCCTGGTAGCGCTTGAGGACCCGCTCGACGTAGTCCGGCAGCTCCTCCGCCGTCACCTTCAGGCCGCGCACCTTGCGGCCGAAGCCGGCCTCCAGGCCGAGCGCGCCGCCCAGGTGCACCTGGTAGCCCTCGACCTGCTCGCCCCGGTCGTCGAGGACGAGCTGGCCCTTGAGGCCGATGTCCGCCACCTGGATGCGGGCGCAGGCGTTCGGGCAGCCGTTGAGGTTGATGGTGATCGGCTCGTCGAAGTCCGGGATGCGGCGCTCCAGTTCGTCGATGAGCGAGGAGCCGCGCGCCTTGGTCTCGACGATGGCGAGCTTGCAGTACTCGATGCCGGTGCAGGCCATCGTGCCGCGCCGGAACGGGGAGGGGCGGACGGTGAGGTCCAGCGCCTCCAGCGCCTCGACGAGGGAGTCGACCCGCGCCTCCTCGACGTCGAGCACGATCATCTTCTGCTCGACGGTGGTGCGGACGCGGCCCGAGCCGTGCGCCTCCGCCAGCTCGGCGATCTTCGTCAGGGTGGCGCCGTCCACCCGGCCGACGCGCGGGGCGAAGCCGACGTAGAAGCGGCCGTCCTTCTGCCGGTGCACGCCGACGTGGTCGCGCCAGCGCTCCACGGGCTGCGCGGGCGCCGGGCCGTCGACCAGCTTCCGCTTGAGGTACTCGTCCTCCAGGACCTGGCGGAACTTCTCCGCGCCCCAGTCCGCGACGAGGAACTTCAGCCGGGCGCGGTTGCGCAGCCGCCGGTAGCCGTAGTCGCGGAAGATGGACACGACGCCCTCGTGGACGTCCGGGACCTCCTCCAGCGGCACCCAGGCGCCCAGCCGCACCCCGATCTTGGGGTTGGTGGACAGCCCGCCGCCGACCCACAGGTCGAAGCCGGGCCCGTGCTCGGGGTGGACCACGCCGACGAAGGCGACGTCGTTGATCTCGTGCGCCACGTCCAGCAGCGGCGAGCCGGAGATCGCGGTCTTGAACTTGCGGGGCAGGTTCGAGTACGCCGGGTTGCCGATCACCCGGCGGTGGATCTCGTCGATGGCCGGGGTGCCGTCGACGATCTCGTCCTCGGCGATGCCGGCGACGGGCGAGCCGATGATGACGCGCGGGGTGTCGCCGCACGCCTCGGTGGTGGACAGGCCGACGGCCTCCAGCCGGTTCCAGATCTCGGGCACGTCCTCGATCCGGATCCAGTGGTACTGGATGTTCTGCCGGTCGGTGATGTCGGCGCTGCCGCGCGCGAACTCCTGCGAGATCTCCCCGATGACGCGCAGCTGCCGCGTGGTGAGCCGTCCGCCGTCGATGCGGACGCGCAGCATGAAGTACTCGTCCTCCAGCTCCTCCGGCTCCAGCACCGCGGTCTTGCCGCCGTCGATGCCGGGCTTGCGCTGGGTGTACAGGCCCCACCAACGCATCCGGCCGCGCAGGTCGTTGGGGTCGATCGAGCCGAAGCCCCGCTTGGAGTAGATCGTCTCAATGCGTGTCCGCACATTGAGACCGTCGTCGTCCTTCTTGAACTGTTCGTTGCCGTTGAGCGGGGTGAAGTGACCCACGGCCCACTGACCCTCACCGCGGTGACGGCTCACCTTGCGGCGGGGAGTCGCGGCGGCAGGGTTCTGCGGGGTGGCGGCCATGGCTGATACGTCCTTCGGGACAGCGACGGATGGGGCGGGCGCGTGGCGCCGTCGAGGAAAGATGCTGGTCGGGTGCTGGGTGTGCGGCTCTGACCTGCGCGGGAAGGCGCACGGACGCGCGTGCGCCCCATTGCGCACGGCGGAGGCGATGCGGGAGATCCGGGCTGCCGGGTGCTGCCGGAGAGGCGCTCAGCCGGCCGGACAGATGGCGCTGGACATGCGGCCGAGGTCGACGTGGCGTCGACTCACCAAGGCAATTCCAGTTCCAGGCATGACGGAAGCGTGGCATGGCGATCTGGACACAGTCCAGCTTCGTCCAAAATGCAGACACCCTTGTCTCGTACAGCGAGACAAGGGTGTCGTCGGTCACATGCCCCGGGCGGGTTCCTGCCGGGGAGGTCAGGCGGGGAACGCCCCGGGCCAGGGTCCCGGCGTCGGCACTTCCCGCTCTTCCTCCACCGTGGTGTCGAACAGCCGGAACCCGCGGCGCAGGTAGTTGTCCATCGCGAACTCGCCGTCCTTGCTACAGGTGTGCAGCCACACCCGCTTGGTCTCCGCGAGACCCGGCCAGCGGTCCGCGAGGTCCCAGGCGCGGGCGGTTCCCTGGGAGAGCAGATGCCCGCCGATGCGCCGCCCCCGGAAGGCGGGTATCAGGCCGAAGTACTCGATCTCCACCATGCCGTCGTCCCCCGGGGTCAGCTCCACGTAACCGGCGGGCGTGCCCCGGTCGTAGGCGACCCAGGTCTCCACACCGGGCCGCTGGAGGTGCTCCTGCCATCGCGCGTAGGTCCAGCCCAGCCGGTCCGTCCACCGGATGTCGCCGCCGACCGCGGTGTACAGGAATCGGCTGAACTCGGGGGAGGGCACCTCCGAGCGGACGATCCGGACGTCGCCCTCGGGGGCGGCGGCCGGAAGCAGGTCCGCCGGGGAGGTCTGCTCCAGGGACCAGGTGGTCACGGCGATGTGGGTCATGGCGGCCAGGGAACCATCCGGCGCGGAGATCTGTCGACTCGCGGCCGGTGCCGCCGGTCGGGCGGCGGCACCGGCGGCCGGACCGCATCCCGGCCGGCGGTGCCGCGGGGCCCCGCGCGAGGGGCCCGGGGGTCAGCGGAGGGACGCGTCGAGCGAGGCCAGCGGCAGGGCGAACAGCATGCGGCCGGACTGCGACCAGACCTCGCCGGTGTCCTCCCGGTACGCCAGGGATCCCGCGTCCGCGCTCCAGCAGTGCCGGGACCGGTCGGCGCCGCACTCGACGGCCTCGGCGCCCGCGCCGTTCTGCCGCCCCAGGGCGGCGCGGCCCTCCGGTGCGCCGGCCGCGCGCGCGAGATACCAGTCGCCGCGGCCGGAGCCGGGCGGGCGGCGCGCCAGGACGCCGCCGATTCCGGTGGCGCGGGTCTCGTACGCCTCCACCGCCTCGACGTGCCCGGCCCGGTCGGCGGCGAGCGGCCCGGCGGGCGCCGGGCCCTCCCCGAGCGGGTAGCGCCACAGCCGGGCGGGCCGGGCGGCGTCCGCGGCCACCCGCTCGGCGGCCACCACGCTGTCGGGGGTGGTCGTGCGGTCCAGGGAGAGCGCGGCGGGGCGCGGCCCGCCCGCCGCGGGGCGGTAGGCGGCGACGGCGGGCAGCACGTACCGGTGGCCGTGCGCCGACCAGCCGCCGGGCACCCGGCCGACGGCGTCGCCGCCGGCACCGGCGCGCAGCACGCGGTCCACGTCGTACACGTACAGCGCGGCGCGGTCCCCGGCACCGGCGGTGACGAGCAGCTTGTCCCGGTACCAGACCATGCCGGACACGGGGGAGGCCAGGCCGCGGTAGTCGCGTCCGCCGTCGACCGGGACGACGAGCAGGGCCGAGACGTGGCGCGGCCGGCCCGGGGCGTCCGCGTCGACGAAGGCCACCCGGGACAGCCCCCGGCCGGTGGCGGCCGGAACCGCGTCCCCGGTACGGCCGCCGTCCGCGCCGGGGCCGTCACCGGACGTCCAGGCGGAGGCGATCACACGGCGCCCGCCCCAGCGGCCGTCCTCGCCGGCGCCCGCCGAGGTGGTGACGGCGCCGGGCCGCCAGCCCCGGGCATCGGCCTCGTCCCAGCAGTACGCCCGGGTGGCGGCGGGCACGACGGGCAGCGCGGCGCGCTCCTCGGCCCCGCAGTCGGCGGCGTCGCGCAGCTCGCGGCCGGCGGAGCCGAGGACCTCGTCCACGCCGACGGGGCGGCCCATCGCCGAGGAGAGCCGGTCGAGCCAGGCGGCGGGCACCCGGTGGCCGGTGAGACGCAGCTCGCCCCGCGCGACGGGGGAGTCGAGCGCCCGCAGCGCCCCGGGACCGTCGGTGACCTGGGCCTGGGAGGCGCTGATCAGGGTGGCGGCGGCGGTGAGGGAGAGGGCGGTGCCGGCCAGGACCGCGCGCAGCGCCCGGCCCCGCCGGCGTCGGCGGTGTCTGCCGCGATGCTTCATACAACCTCCACAGGCACCGGGCCAGGAGCGCCCGTCGGTCCCCGCGTCGACCGGGAAGCAGGTGGAATGACCCAGGGGGATGCTACGGCAGACGCGGGTGCCGCGGGCCGAGACCTCGTACATATGCGGAACACGCGCACCGGGGGTTCACATGGACGGGGCGGGCGTCCGCCGCCGTGTCACCGCCGGTGCCGCCGAGTGCGGCAGCAGGTCGCGCGGGTCGTCCGGCAGGAGCAGCCGCACCTGAGCGTCCTCACGGAAGCGGTACGGCCGGTGTTGCAGATGGGCGCCGAGGTACCGCCGCACCCGCGACATCTCGGCCCGCACCGTCACCGTACGGGCCGGGTCGCCGAAGAGGTCCGCGGCGAGACCGGCGGCGCTGCGGCCGGTGCGGTGGACGGCCAGGAGGTAGAGCAACTCGGCGTGCCGGGGGCTCAGTTCCCGGGTCCAGGAACCCGCACCGCCCCTCACCTCCACCGACCAGCGGCGCGGCCGGCGCAGATCGAGCACGATCCGTACGTCCTGCGCCGCGGCCGGCTCCTCGGCCGCCGCCCGCAGCAGCCAGCCCCCGGCGAGCGGCTCCAGGGTGCACGGCCCCAGCGCCGGCAGCCAGACGGGGCCCGCCGACGGCGACTTGGGCAGCGCGACGCGGGGCGTGTACGGCATCCCCGACACGGCGGCGGTCCAGCCGTCCCGGTCCACCACCGCCGCGTGCCCGCCGACACGGGCCAGCACCGGCGCCGCCACCGCGCGCAGCCGCTCCAGCGACCGCGTGTGCGCCTCACGCAGGTGCGCCTCGGCCAGCTTGGCCACCGACTCCACCCAGGCGAGCGTGGCCGGGTGCATCGTCTCCAGCGGCCCGCTGACGTCGACCACGCCGATCAGCCGGCCGTCGCGCGGGTCGGTGAGGGGCGCGCCGGCGCAGGTCCAGGTGGCGTGCGAGCGCACGAAGTGCTCGGAGGCGAAGACCTGTACGGGCCGCCGGGTGACCGCGGGCGTGCCCACGCCGTTGGTGCCGACGACCTCCTCCCGCCAGTCCGCGCCGGGCTGGAAGCCCAGCCCGTCGGCCCTCCGCAGCACCGGCGTGCTGCCCTCGCGCCACAGCACCCGGCCCTCGTCGTCGGCGACCACCATGATGTGGTGGGCGACGTCCGCGACCGACAGCAGCCCTTGCCGCAGCACGGGCAGCACCGTCCGCAGCGGCGAGTGGGCGCGCCGCCGCTCCAGCTCCTCGCGGGACAGCAGCCCGGACCTGACGTCGTGGTCGGGGTCGACCCCGCTGCGCAGCATCCGTTCCCACGACTGCTCGATCACCGGACGCGGCGGCACCGGCGCGCGCCGGCCGGAGAGCCTGGCGGAGCGGACCTCGCTGAGCACCCGCGCCGCCCGCGCCGCGTCCACGGCGGCGAGCTGCGAGACGTCCATCGGCGAGAGCGCCACTGGTTCCCGTCCTCCCGAGAAATGCCCGGGCACCGCGACGGCCGCGTGGCGGCCGGCCGCGTCTCCCGGCGTCCTTCGTGCGTCGCGTCCCATACTGCCGCCCGGGCCGGACGGAGGGACACCGTCGGCGCACAGGTCAGCAGGAAGTTGCAACCCCCTGCAACCCTGGTGGACGGCCCTGGGCGGACGGACACTTGAGCGACGCCGTCCTGAACGGCGTCCGCGGCCTTGACCGGGCCCGTGAGGCGGGGGTGGTGCCGTGTCGGCGCAGCACCACCCCCGCAGCCCGGCGACGGCGCAGGGGGCACTTCGCACCCGGTACGGCACCCAGTACGGTGATCCGTCCCCCGGCGCTCCCGGCGCCCCGGAGTCAGGAGACGGGCCGTGCCCGCTCCACCACCGACGCCAGGTCCAGGGTGGCCGGCAGCGTGCCGAACGACGCGCCCCCGTCGCCGCCCAGCCGTGCGGCGCAGAACGCGTCGGCGACCTCCGGCGGCGCGTACCGCACCAGCAGCGACCCCTGGAGCACCAGGGCCAGCCGCTCCACGAGCCGCCGGGCCCGGCCCTCCACCGCCTGAAGGTCGGACAGCTCGGTCAGCAGGTTCTTGATCGCCCCGTCCAGCCGGTGGTCGGCGCCGCGCGCCCGGCCCACCTCCGTCAGATAGGCGTCCAGCGTCTGCGGACGGCGGCCGAGCGCCCGCAGCACGTCCAGCGCCTGGACGTTGCCCGCGCCCTCCCAGATCGAGTTCAGCGGCGACTCCCGCACCAGCCGCGGCATCCCGGACTCCTCGACGTACCCGTTGCCGCCCAGGCACTCGGCCGCCTCGACCGCGACGGGCGCGCAGCGCTTGGTCACCCAGTACTTGGCCGCCGGCACGGCGATCCGCAGCAGCGCCCGCTCCTGCTCGTCGCCGCCCTCACCGGCGTCGTACGCCGCCGCCAGCCGCAGCGCCAGCGTGGTGGCCGCCTCCGACTCGATCGCGAGGTCGGCCAGGACGTTGCGCATCAGCGGCTTGTCGATCAGCCGGCCGCCGAACGCCTCGCGGTGGGCGCAGTGGTGGATCGCCTGCGCCACCGCCTGCCGCATCAGCCCGGCCGAGCCGAGGACGCAGTCCAGCCGGGTCGCCGCGACCATCTCGATGATGGTCCGCACCCCGTGCCCCTCCTCGCCGACCCGGCGGGCCCAGGTCCCGGCGAACTCGACCTCGGCGGAGGCGTTGGACCGGTTGCCCAGCTTGTCCTTGAGCCGCTGGATCAGGAAGACGTTGCGGGTGCCGTCGGCCAGCACCCGGGGGACGAGGAAGCAGGTCGGCCCGTCCGGCGCCTGGGCCAGCACCAGGAAGCCGTCCGACATCGGCGCCGAGCAGAACCACTTGTGCCCGGTCAGCTCGTAGGTGCCCGCCTCGGCCAGCGGCCGGGCGGCGGTGGTGTTGGCGCGGACGTCGCTGCCGCCCTGCTTCTCCGTCATGCCCATCCCGAACAGCACCCCGGCCTTCAGGTGCGCGGGCCGCAGCTCGCGGTCGTAGACCGTGGAGGTCAGCCGGGGCACCCACTCCCCGGCCAGCGCCGGATCGGCGCGCAGGGCGGGCACCGCCGCGTGGGTCATGGACAGCGGGCAGCCGTTGCCGGCCTCGACCTGCGTCCACATCAGGAAGGCCGCCGCGCGCCGCACGTGCCCGCCGGGCCGGCCCCAGGCCGCGGTCAGGCCCGCCGCGACGCCCTTGCCGAGCAGCCGGTGCCAGGCGGGATGGAAGTCGACCTCGTCGACGCGGTGGCCGTAGCGGTCGTGGGTGCGCAGCCTCGGCGGGTTCTCGTTGGCCTGGACGCCCCACTCCTGCACCTGCGCGGAGCCGCAGCTGCGGCCGAGCCCCGACAGCTCCGCCAGCGTCCGCTCGCGCAGTGCCGGGTCCAGATGCCGCTCCACGGCCGCCTTCAGGGCCCGGTCGGCGGTGAAGACGTCGTACCCGACGAGCGGCGGGGGCTGGTTCGTCACGCTGTGGGTGCTGCTGCCTGCCATGACTGCGAACCTACCGCGCCGGCACCCGCGAGGGGAGTACGCCCGGCCACCGGAAGGGACCGTTCCGATCCGGTGCGGTCCCGGTGCGGTCCGCGGGTGAGGGCAGCCGCTCGCGGCGGATACCTTTAGGACGTGCAGCCAGCAAGTGAAACCTCCGAGCGGCCCTCCGGCCGGCTCCACCGGGCCCGTGCCCTCTACCGGAACGTCTCCAAGCGCAGGACCGCCTGGCTGTTGCTCAAGGACACCGTCAACTCCTGCATGGAGTACCGCATCCTGGGCCTGGCGGCCGAGGCCGCGTTCTTCACCCTGCTGTCCGTGCCCCCGCTGCTGCTGAGCATCATCGGACTGCTCGGCTACGTCGATCTGTGGACCGGCGCGGACACCATCCAGAGCCTGCGGACCAACATCCTCGACGCCTCCCGGGCGGTCCTGTCCGACCGGGGCGTGCACGAGATCGCCGAGCCGATCCTGCACGACGTGATGAAGGGCGGCCGGGTGGACGTGATCTCCATCGGCTTCCTGTTCGCGCTGTGGTCGGGCTCGCGCGCGGTGAACGTCTTCATCGACACCATCACCGTGATGTACGGACTCGACGGCGTCCGGGGCATCGTCAAGACCCGCCTGCTGGCGTTCGCCCTGTTCGTCGTGGCGCTGCTGATCGGCTCGGTGGCGCTGCCGCTGATGGTGGCCGGGCCGGACGCGGTGGTGCGGGTGGTGCCGTGGTCGGCGACGGTCGTACAGGTGCTGTACTGGCCCGTCGTCATCGTCCTGTCGATCGTGTTCCTGACGACGCTCTACCACGTGTCCGTGCCGGTCCGCTCCCCGTGGATCGAGGACGTCCCCGGCGCGCTGGTCGCCCTCGCGATGTGGGTGCTGGGCAGCTTCCTGCTGCGCATCTACCTCACCAGCACCGTGGAGGGACCCACCATCTACGGCTCGCTGGCCGCGCCCGTCGCCGTGCTGCTGTGGATCGGCGTGTCCGCCTTCGCCGTGCTCGTCGGGGCCGCGGTCAACGCCGCGATCGACCGGGTCTGGCCGGCCGCCGCCACGGCCGCGGCCCGCGAGGCCAACGAGCGGCTGCGCCAGGCGCAGGTCGCCGAGTACGTCGCCCGGGCCGCCGCGAGCGGCGCCGCCGACCCCGACATGCCCTCCGAGTTCCCCGAGCGCTGGTCGCGCTTCCTGCCGCCGGAGGACGTCACCGCCCGGCTGCGCGCCCACGCCAAGGCCACCCCGCCGCAGAAGCCGGAGGACTCGTAGCCGCGGGCACCGGTGCGGGGCCGCGGGGGCCGTAGGGTGGGTGCCGTGTACACCGAGCGTGCGTCCCGGCTGAGCGGCGCGGTGGTGTGGACGAACGCCTTGTCCGGGCCCGGTGCCGCGCGGATCCTGCCGGACGGCTGCATGGACCTGCTGTGGCACGAGGGGCGGCTGCTGGTCGCGGGCCCGGACACCCGCGCGTACCTCGCCGAGGGTCCGCCCGGCCGCTGGGCGGGCGTCCGCTTCTCCCCGGGCACCGCGCCCGCCCTGCTCGGGGTGGTCGCGCACGAGCTGCGCGACCGGCGGGTCGAGCTCGCCGATCTGTGGCCCGCCGCCCGGGTGCGGCGGCTGGCCGCCCGGGTGAACGCCGCCGCCGACCCGGCCGGGGCGCTGGAGCGGCTCGCGCTGGAACGGGCGGCCGGCACCCATCCCCCCGACCCCCTGCTGCGCCGGGTCGTGGCCGCCCTGGCCGCGGGCCGCCCGGTCGCCGAGACCGCCGACGCGCTCGGCCTCGGCGCCCGCGCGCTGCACCGCCGCTCCCTGGCCGCCTTCGGCTACGGCCCCAAGACGCTGGCCCGGATCCTGCGGCTCCAGCGGGCCCTGGCGCTGGCCCGGGCCGGCGTCCCCCTGGCGGAGACCGCCGCCCGGTCCGGGTACGCGGACCAGGCCCACCTCACCCGGGAGGTCCGGCAGTTGACGGGCCTGGCCCCGAGCGGGCTACTGGGCCGCCGCTAGCGGCGCGAACAGGTCGACGCCGTTGCCGTCCGGGTCGTGCACGACGGCGTACCGCTGCCCCCAGACGGCGTCCCAGGGCTTCAGCTCGCCCCGGTGACCGGCGCCGACGAGCTCGTCGTACAGCTCGTCCACCTCTTCGGGCCGGTCGCACAGCAGGGCCAGCGAGTGGCGCCCGCCCCCGGCGGGCGGCCGCCACCCGGGGTGGAAGGACCGGACGCTCTCCTCGGTGTCGAGCAGCAGCCGGATGCCGCCGGGCACATCGGCCTCGGCGTGCGGGGCCGTCTCGGCGCCCTCCGGGAAGGCGAAGCCGAGGCGGCGGTAGAAGCTCACGGAAGCGGCCATGTCGGAGACGACCAGGCCGACGGCGTTGAATCGTGCGGTCATGGGGGAACCGTAGGAAGGCCACCCGCGCCCCGTCTTGAAAGAATCGGACACGCGCCCCGCAGGGCGCTCCAGCCCCCCCCGCGTTCGCGCCATCCCGGTCCGCCCGGGAACACCCGTACGGCAAGATGACCGCATGATGCGTCGTCCCACGCGCCTGTCGCCGTCGTTGCTGGTGCCGGCGGCTCTCGTGCTGCTCGCCGCCTGCGGCACCGAGAAGCCGGGGGCCGGCCCGGCCGCCGGGTCCCCGGACGGGTCCGCCGGGTCCGCCGGGTCCGCCCGCGTGACCGGGCCCGCCGCGTCCACGGCGGCGACCGGGCCCGCCGCGTCCACGGCGGCGACCGGGCGCGGGGGACTGGACGCCCGCGCCCGCGCGCTGGGGGTGGCGCCCGAGCTCGTCCACGTGACCGAGGCGCCCGGCTACGCCCTGGCCCGGCAGTCCGTCGGGGTGCTCGGCGACGACGGCTTCTCCGCCACCTACGTCGCACGGGAGACCGGCGCGCGGCTCCGGCTCTCCGTCGAGCGGGGCTCGATCGACGCCCGAACCTGCCCCGAGCGGCCCGTCGGCGACCTGCCCGGCGAGCGGACGGAGTGCGTGCGCGACGGCGGCCTCTGGTACCGCACCGGCGCGGGGCGGCACGAGTACGCCCGGCCCGGGGACGGACACGTGGTGCGGGTCTCCGGCGAGGCGGACGCCGTACCGCGCGACGTGCTGCGCGCGGCGGCCCGCGCGGCGCACCGTCCCGGCGCCGCCGAGGCGGCCGCCCTCCTGCCGCCGGTGTCCCCCGCGGCCACCGCGCCGCCGGTGGAACGCGGCGACCTGCCCCCCTTCGGTGACGGAGCGCCCCGCAACGACGTGGGGGCGGGCGGCTGATGACCTCCCGGCTGCTCGTCTTCACCCGCACCACCGACTACCGGCACGACTCCATCCCCGCCGCCGTCGCCGCCCTGCGCTCCCTCGACGGCTTCCGCGTCGACCACACCGAGGACCCGGCGGCCCTGGAGGCGCCGCTGGACGCCTACGCCGCGGTCGTCTTCCTCTCCACCAGCGGCGAGGTGCTCACCCCGGCGGGGCGGGCCCGGCTCGCCGCGTACGTCGAGGCGGGCGGCGGCTTCGCCGGCGTGCACGCGGCGGCCTGCACGGAGTACACGTGGCCGTACTACGGCGACCTGCTCGGCGCCCGCTTCGACCGCCACCCCGCCTACCAGCCCGGCCGGGTCCTCGTCGAGGACCGCGACCACCCGGCCACCCGGCACCTGCCCGCCGTCTGGGAGTTCACCGACGAGTGGTACGACTTCCGCACCAGTCCGCGCGGCTCGGCGCGCGTGCTCGCCACCGCCGACGAGTCCTCGTACGAGGGCGGCGGCATGGGCGGTGACCACCCGCTGGTGTGGTGCCGGGAGCAGGGCGCGGGCCGGGTCTTCTACACCGCCCTCGGCCACGCCGCCGAGGCGTACGGGGACCCGGACTTCCGCGCGCACCTGGGCGGCGGCATCGCGTGGGCGGCGGGCGGGCCGGACCTCCGGTAGCCGCCTACGCGTATCAAGGTCAGCGCCGACTGACGTGCCCGATCATCTTGACCTGAAGTGCGGTTGAGGTCTCATCATGGCGCGATGACTGATGACGGAATCACCCTGATCGACGCATGGGAACTGCCCGAGGACCGGATCGACGAGTCCGTCGCACGCTGGCGGGAGCGCGTCGGGCTCATCCACACCGCCCCCGGGTTCCGGGATGCGCGGCTGCACCGCAGACTGCGTCCGGAGTCCCGGCTCGGCCTGGTCAACGTGGCGCACTGGGACAGCGTCGAAGCCCGCGACGAGGCGCTGGCGAATCCCGCCTTCACCGCGTCGGCGGCCACCGCGGCCGGCTATGCCACCGTGTACGGCGGCTGGTATCAGGTGGCGGCCGAATTCCGCATGGCCGAAAACGGTTCGGGCGATGCGCCGGGAATCACCTTCATCAATGCCTTTCAACTGCCCGCCGACCGGATCGATGAATTCCTGCCGCACTGGCTCGGCCACGCGGAGTCGATGAGCAAGGCGCCCGGATTCCAGGACAGCCGACTGCACCGCGCGGTGGCCCCGGACACCCACTTCCAACTGGTCGACATCGCGCACTGGGACAGCCCTGAGGCGTGGCGCACAGCACACAACGATCCCCGCTCCCAACAGCGCCTGTCCGCCTCTCCTGGCTTCGCCGTCGCCAACCCCTCGCTCTTCCGGGTGGTCGTCGGGTTCTGAGAGCAGGCCGCCGAACGCCCGCGAGCCGTAGGTTTCCAGCCGCGTGGCGTACACCCCGAGCCCTTCGCCCCGGTGCTCGTTCGTAGCGGGTGCGGAGCCGTTTGAACTGGTGCAGCCAGGCGAAGGCGGGCTCGACCACCCAACGCACCTTGCCCAGTGCTGAGCCGTGGGCGGCAAGTACCGTATCGGCCGATCATGGGCTTGATGCCGCGCTTCCACAGCAGGCGGCGGTACTCGTCGAAGTCGTAGCCCCGGTCGGCGTACAGTCGCCGGGGCTTGCGGCGGGGACGCCCGCGCAGACCCCGGATCGGTGGGACCGCGTCCAGCAGCGGCAGAAGCTGGGTGACGTCCGCACGCACCCCGGACACACTGCCGACCCAGATCCGCAAACACGAGACCCGCAGCTCGACTCATTCTGGAACGATCAGTTACAGAGCTGATCACGCACGCGTAGGCGACGTCGGGTGTCACCCGGACAGGCAGGTGCGGGCCATCATGCCGAGCGTCGTCCGACCTCGACGATCGCCGGCACCACCACCGACGTCAAGACGGCCTGGGACCCGAACACGGACCTCCTGGCGCGGCACTGGGTCCACGTCCCCCGCAACGCCCAGCAGGTCTCGCCGTGCCGGCACGCGACATCAGCGCCTCCCACCTCCAGTATCAAGAGGTCATGCCGTCCTCTGTTCAGATGGGCCGCACGGCGCCAGGGGCCCCCTTCGCTTCGCCGAGCGGATCGAGCGGGAACCACTCACTTCCACGGGGAGCGAACAGCGGCGTCCGCATCGGGACGGTCGAATCCCTGTACGCGCATCGTGCGCAGGTGTACGGTCTCGGGCCGATGGGCTTTGGGAGCGCTCCCATCGCGCTGCACCCGCTTCGCACGAGGAGGAACGCTGTGAAACGCATGACGGCCTTACTGGCGACCTGCGCGACGGCCCTGGGCCTGACGGCGCTGACCGCCCCCCAGACGGTGGCCGCCCCCGAGGCGGTGGCCGCCACCGGCTGCCGGGTCGACTACACGGTCATCAGCCAGTGGCAGGGAGGCTTCCAGGCCGGAGTGAAGGTCACCAACCTCGGCTCTCCCGTCACCGGATGGACGCTCAAGTTCACCATGCCGGACGCCGGGCAGAAGATCGTCCAGGGCTGGAACGCCACCTGGTCGCAGTCCGGCTCCACGGTCAGCGCCGCAGGCGTCGACTGGAACCGCACACTGGCCACCGGCGCGTCGGCCGACCTGGGCTTCACCGGCTCCTTCACGGGCGCCAACCCCAAGCCCACGGCGTTCACGCTCAACGGGGTCGCCTGTACGGGCTCCGTCGGAGGGGAGGAGCCCCCGCCCGACCCGGATCCCGGTCCGGGCACCGGCACCCCCTTCGGCATCAACGGGCAGCTCCACGTCTGCGGCGTGAACCTGTGCAACCAGTACAACCGCCCGATACAGCTGCGCGGCATGAGCACCCACGGCATCCAGTGGTTCGACAAGTGCTACAACGACGCGTCCCTGGACGCGCTGGCGAAGGACTGGAAGTCGGACCTGTTCCGCATCGCCATGTACGTGCAGGAGCAGGGCTACGAGACCGACCCGGCGCGCTTCACCAGCCGTGTGAACAGCCTGGTCGACATGGCCGAGGCCCGGGGCATGTACGCGCTGATCGACTTCCACACCCTGACGCCGGGCGACCCGAACTACAACCTCGACCGCGCGAAGACGTTCTTCGCCTCCGTCGCCGCCCGCAACGCGGACAAGAAGAACGTGATCTACGAGATCGCCAACGAGCCCAACGGCGTGAGCTGGGCGGCCATCAAGAACTACGCCGAGCAGGTCATCCCGGTGATCCGCGCCGCCGACCCGGACGCCGTCGTCATCGTCGGCACCCGCGCCTGGTCCTCGCTGGGCGTCTCGGAGGGCTCCAACGAGACCGAGGTCGTCAACAACCCGGTCAACGCCTCCAACATCATGTACGCGTTCCACTTCTACGCCGCGAGCCACAAGGACAACTACCGCGCCACGGTGAGCCGGGCGGCCGCGAAGCTGCCGCTGTTCGTCACCGAGTTCGGCACGGTGACCGCCACCGGCGGCGGAACGATGGACCGGGCGAGCAGCACGGCCTGGCTGGACCTGCTCGACCAACTCAAGATCAGCTACGCGAACTGGACCTATTCCGACGCCAATGAGAGCAGCGCGGCGTTCAAGCCCGGCACCTGCAACGGTACCGACTACAGCAGCAGTGCGGTGCTGACCGAGTCCGGCGCGCTGCTCAAGAGCCGGATCAGCACCCCCGACGCCTTCCCCACCAGCTGACGCCCGACGGGGCGCCGGTCCGGCCGGCGCCCCGTCCCGATGTTTGGGAGCGCTCCCAAAGCCTCGGTTTCCTCTCCCCCCACCCAGGAGGCACACATGCGCGTCCTGCTCTCGCGATTACCGCGCCGGCCCTGGACCGCGGTCCTCACGGCCGCCGCGCTGCTGGCGTCCGGTTTCACGGCGATGTCCGCGAGCGGCGCGGAGTCCGGCTGCCGGGTCGGCTACACCGTGAACAAGTGGAGCGGCGGTTACACCGCCCAGATCAAGGTCACCAATCTCGGCCCGGCGCTGAACGGCTGGCGCCTGACCTGGACCTACACCGGCGACCAGCGGGTGACGTCGGCGTGGAACGCGACCGTCACCCAGACCGGCGGGTCCGTCGTCGCCGTCGACGCGGGCTGGAACGGCGCGCTGGCCACGGGCGGCACCGCCGAATTCGGCCTCCAGGGGACCTGGCGGACGGCCGACCCCGCACCGGGCGACTTCGCCCTCAACGGCGTGGCCTGCGGCGGCGACGGCACCCCGCCCCCGACCACTCCGCCGCCCACGACCCCGCCCCCGACCACTCCGCCGCCCACGACTCCGCCCCCGACGACCCCGCCGCCCGGCCCGGCGTGCGACAGCGCGGTGATCTGCTCGGACTTCGAGGACCAGACCGGCCCGGCCCCGTCCGGCGCCTGGCGGTTCACCGCACCCGACTGCCAGGGCACCGGCACGGCCGCCGTCGACACCGCGGTCGCGCACAGCGGCAGCAGATCGCTGCGGGTGGACGGCCGGGCCGGGTACTGCAACCACGCCTTCGTCGCCGCCACCGCGGACCTGTCCTCGGTCGGCCCGGTGATGTACGTGCGCATGTGGGTGCGGCACACCACCGCGCTCCCCGCCGCCCACGTCACCTTCGCCTCCCTGCCCGACGCCTCCCAGGGCGGGCGGAGCCTGCGCGTCGGGGGCCAGAACGGCGCCCTGCAATGGAACCGGGAGAGCGACGACGCCACCCTGCCCGCGCAGAGCCCGGCCGGTGTCGCGCTGAGCCGGCCGCTGCCGACCGGAAGCTGGCAGTGCCTGCGGTTCGCGATCGACACGGCCGCCCCCGGTCTGGACACCTGGCTCGGCGACGAGCGGATTCCGGGCCTGCACGCCGACGGTGTCCCCACCCACGACATCGACCAGCAGTGGCTCGTCCGCACCACCCCGCCCCGCCCCACCGCCCTGCGGCTGGGCTGGGAGAGCTACGGCACGGGCGACGACACCCTGTGGTTCGACGACGTGGCCGTCGGCTCCGCCCCCATCGGCTGCTGACAGCCCGACGGCCGTGCCGTCCCGGAGCCCCGGCCGGGCCGACGCACCAGTGCGGGTCACCGTCTCGACGATCTTCTTCGCCGAAGAGTCGATGACCTCGTGGTCGTAGGCCTTGAGCCGGATGCGGATCTTC
>NZ_JBFAWY010000028.1:0-96157 GCF_040680575.1 Streptomyces sp. NPDC052020 | reverse complement strand
TCTTCCTCCAGCGCTACATCTACAACGGCTTCGCGCAGGGAGCGACGAAGTGACACCGCCCGGCCCCCCGGCCACGCCCCGCGGAACCGAGGGCACGTGAGACGGGAGAAGCGGGGCACACCCCGGTGGCACGCGGCGCCGCGCCCCGGCGGGCCCGGGGTCCGCCATCCGGCCCCGTCCCGTCACGCCTGCGGGGCATCGTGCCGGAGCCATCGGCCGTACCTCCGTGTCGATGATCCGATCAACGCCGGGCGGCTGCCACATTCGTGCTCGATCACGCAACGCCGGCCGGCGAGGGAGTCGACACGTGTGGAGCAGAGCGCGCTGGGCCGCGGGAGCCGCGGCGGGAACGCTGGTCCTCGATCTCTTCTGGGGCGCGGCGGCGCACGGATACGGCGGTGACGGGGCCGGTGCCCCGCTCCGGGGGCCCGACCGGTCCCGTACGGTGCCGATCCCGGCCGGCCGGGACGGCGCCGTGCTGAGCGGGACGGACACCCGCCCCTTCCGTCTGGTGGGGGTCACCTGGGACGATCCCGGCGCCGACCTGGCCGCGACGGTGGAGGTGCGCACCCGGGCGATGGGAACGGCACGGTGGTCCGAGTGGCTGAGGCTGGACGGTGACGACGCCCGCGGTGAGGAGACCGCGCTGCGGGGCGGTACCGCCCCGGCGTGGGTGGGCCCGTCCGACGGCGTGGAGGTGCGGGTCGGCCCGGCCCCGGACGGCTCGTTCGCCCTGCCCGAGGGGCTGCGGCTGGACCTGGTCGACCCGGGGCCGGGCGGGACCGCCGGATCCGCCGGGCCCGCGCCGCTGGCCGACCCCGCGTCGGCCTCCCAGACCGCCGCGGCCCCGCGCCCGGCGATCGTCTCGCGCGCCGGGTGGGGCGCGGACGAGTCCCTCAGCCCGGAGGCCCCCGGCTATCTGCCCGGCGGCAGGGTCAAGGCGGTGGTGGTCCACCACACCGCCGGTTCCAACACCTACACCTGCGCCGAGGCCCCGGCCGTCCTGCGCGGGATCCACGCGTACCACGTGCAGCAACTGGGGTGGAAGGACATCGGCTACAACTTCCTCGTCGACAAGTGCGGCACGCTCTACGAGGGTCGCAAGGGCGGCGCCGACCGCCCGGTCCTCGGGGCTCACGCCTACGGTTTCAACACGGAGACCAGCGGCATCGCGGTGCTGGGCAACTTCACGGACGTCGCCCCCGCCGGGGCGGTCCTGGACTCCGTGGCGAAGCTGGCGGCGTGGAAGCTCGGCCAGTACGGCGTCGATCCGGCGGGCACCACCACGCTCACCGCCGGCGCCGCCGGCCGCAACCACGCGGGCGCGACCTGGGCCAAGGGCGCGAAGCTGAGCTTCCCCACGATCCACGGCCACCGCGACGGTTACAACACCGAGTGTCCCGGCGAGCGGCTGTACGCACAGCTGCCCACCATCCGCGCCCGGGCCGCCGCGTCGGCCGCGGACGCCACGGCCGCGATCAGCCGGGGCGGCGCGGTGCCGGCTCACGGGAACGTCCGGGCCCTGACGGGGGCCTGAGGCTCCGTCAGCGCGGGGGCCGTCCCGATGGCACCGGCCTCCGGGCGGTGTCCGGGTGGTGGTGGCGATTTCAAGAAGTTCTGTCGGCTTTGTTGACGGAGAGTCGGGCGAGCTGCACATTACTTAACGGTAGAACCGTTCGGTAACCCAGTGTTCCCCGTGTCGTCGCCGGTGGCCGGGCCGTCCGCGGGCGCGTGACCGCCGGCGAGCTCGCCGCCGAGCCGCCGAGTTCCCACCCGTACGCCGCCGGGCACCGCCGTGCCCGGGTCCGGCATGCCCGACTCCGAGGAGAGTACGGATGCCCAGACGCGCCCTCCGCCGTGCCCTGGCGGCGATGGCCACCGCCGTGAGCGCGGTGGCCGTCGGCCTGGCCGCCCCCACCGCGCACGCCGCCGGCCCCCTGCCCTACGTCGCCCTCGGCGACAGCTACAGCGCGGGTTCCGGCATTCTCCCCACCGATCCGCGGGCCCCGCTGTTCTGCCTGCGGTCCACGCTCAACTACCCGAACGTCATCGCCGCCCGCACCGGCGCCGCCCTCACGGACGTCACTTGCGGCGGCGCCCAGACCAAGGACTTCTCCACGGCCCAGTACCCGGGCGTGCCCCCGCAGCTCGACGCCGTGGGCAGCGGCACCCGGCTGGTGACCCTGACGATCGGCGGCAACGACAACAACACCTTCATCGGCGCCCTGCTGGCCTGCGGCACCGCCGGTCTCGCCACCGGCGGACAGGGCAGCCCCTGCGAGACCCTCTACGGCAGCACGTTCGCCGACCGGATCGAGGGCAGCACCTACCCGGCGGTGAAGGCCGCCCTGCAGAAGATCCGGGCCAAGGCCCCCGCCGCACAGGTCGCCGTCCTCGGCTACCCGTGGATCCTGCCGCCCACCGCGGAACCCTCCTGCTACGCCAAGATGCCGATCGCCTCCGGCGACGTGCCCTATCTGCGCGGCATCCAGGCGCGCCTCAACGAGGTCATCGCACGCGCCGCCCGGGAGACCGGCGCCACGTACGTGGACTTCTCCCGGGCCTCGGAGGGGCACGACGCCTGCCGGGCCGCCGGAACCCGCTGGGTGGAGCCGCTGCTCTTCGGGACCAACGTCGTACCCGTGCATCCCAACGCCCTGGGCGAGAGCCGGATGGCGGAGCAGACGCTGACGGCCCTGGGCCTCGGCTGACGCCCGTGCCGCACGGACCGGGCCGCCGTCGCGGCGGCCCGGCCGGTTCCACCGGCCCCACCGGCCCCGCCGGATACGGCCGAGGGCTTCAGCCGAGGGTCTGGATCAGGTCGTAGCACGCCTGCTCGCAGGAACGGCAGGATTCGGCGCACAGCCGGCAGTGCTCGTGCGTGTCCGCGTGCGCGGAGCATTCGTCGGCGCAGGCCTTGCAGGCGGTGGTGCAGGCCATGAGGACCGCGCGGGTGACGTGGGCGTCGTAGCCGGTGTGGCGGGACAGCACGGAGGCGGTGGTGTTGCAGACGTCCGCGCAGTCCATGTCGGTGCGGATGCATTTCGCGAGCTCGCCGACCATGCCCTCGGACAGGCAGGCGTCCGCACACGCCGTACACGCCTGGGCACAGGCGATGCACTCCTCGACACAGCGGGTGAGCCTGTCGCGGTCGACCTGCCCCAGGTCGGCCGGATAGGTGGCGAGCATGTCCCTGACCGTCGTCATCACCGGTCACCTCCTCGGGATCGATGCCGGCGGGGGCGGGCCGGGACGGCCCGCGTTGCCTCCCCTCCGGCACCCGCTCCTGCCGGGTTGGCCCGCCCGCGGCGGCACAAACACGGCCGGGACGTACCGCGGGCGGCCCCGTCCGCGGACCTCAGGGGGCGGGCGGCATCTCGACGGCGTCCGAGTCGAGGCCCGGGCGGGCCTTGGCCCAGGCGCCGCGGGTGAAGTCGGGGATCTCCACGGGACGGCCGTCCCGGGCCAGGGACGCGGCGCTCAGCGGGACCGGAGCGTACCAGGCCGCCGAGTCGTAGACGTCGATGTCCGGTGCGAGGCCGAGACGCATGAGCTGGACCGTGCGCCACTGCATGACGTAGTCCATACCGCCGTGGCCTCCGTTGTTCGCGGCGTCGTCGCCCACTTTCCGCCACAGCCAGTGGTCGAACTCCGCGCGGTAGCCGGCGAAGTCACGCCATGTGTGACCGCTGTGGTCCGGTTCGAGGTAGACGCGCGCGCCGGTGGGCGCCGCACCCGCGTAGTCCTCGACGATGCCCCGGCTGCCGGCGAGGCTGTTGATCCGGCTGTACGGCCGGGGCGAGCTCACGTCGTGCTCGGCCCGGATCGTCCGTCCCTGCTCCGTCTCGATCAGGCAGGTGACCAGGTCGCCGTTGATGTACGTCTCTTTCCAGGAAGGGTGGCCTTTGGGCACGAAGCGTTCGCGGTAGTCGGCCAGCCCCTTCGGCGCGGTGGAGGCGGCGCGCAGGGTGGTCATCCGGTCCCCGCGGTTGATGTCCATGGCTCCCGCGATCGGGGCCAGCCCGTGCATGGGATACAGGGACGCCGTGCTGCGGGTGTGCCACAGCCGCCGCCAGGAGTCGGTGTAGTAGGTGTCGGAGAAGAGCAGTTCCCGCAGGTCGTGCAGGTAGCCCCCGTGGCCGTTGGTGACGTCCCCGAACAGGCCGTCGTGCGCCATCTTGAGCACGGCGAGCTCGTTGCGGCCGTAGCAGCAGTTCTCGGCGAGCATCAGGTGCCTGCGGGTCCGCTCGGAGGTGTCGACGAGGTCCCACAGCTCGCGCAGTTCCGTCGCGACGGGGAGCTCGACCATGGCGTGCTTGCCGCTCAGCAGCGCCGCCCTGCCCTGCTCGTGGTGGAACTCCCACGGCGTGGCGATGTACACCAGATCGATGTCGTCGCGCCTCAGCATCTCGGTGTAGGCGTCCGCCGAGCCGCCGAATTCGGCGGGGCGCGGCTCGCCCCTGCTCACCAGGCGGTCCGCGGCGCGCTTGGCCCGGTCGGCGCGGATGTCGCAGACGGCGGTCACGGTGCAGCCGGGGACGGCGGCCCACCCCGGGATCATGCCCGCGCCCCGGTTGCCCAGGCCGATCACACCGACGCGGACGGTCCGGTGGGTGTCGAACGGCACACCGGTCATCGACCGCCGGCCGGGTCCGCGACGCGGCGCCCGCTCGGCGGCGGCTGACGCGGTCCGGGCCGAACCGGCGATTCCGGCCGTGAGCGCCCCGGTGGCGGCGGCGCCGCCCAGGAGTAACCGGCGGGAGACGGCGGGGGTTTCCGACATGGTGACAACGCTCCTCGGTGGGTGGCTGACGGCACTGCCGGGGGATGACTCTGCGGGCTTGTCCGGTGCATGTCAATATGTGTTCGCAGCCGTGCTGTTTCGAGCACGACCGAGCATCACCCCCGGCCCCGCGCGTCCGTCGCCCGCCACCGGTGCCGGGATGTTCATCGACTGGGGTACCGCGCGAAGGGATGTGAATATAGACGCATGTCGAATCTTGAGGAGAAGCGGACCGCGTCCCCGGCCCGGCCGTGCTGCCCCGCCCTGAGCGAGCGGGAGCTGACCGCCGAGGAGGCCGAGGTGACCGCCGCCATGTTCAAGGCGCTCGGTGATCCCGTCCGGCTGCGCCTGTTCTCGAAGGTGGCCTCCCATCCGGACCGGGAGGCGTGCGTCTGCGACATCGCGGACGTGGGCGTCTCGCAGCCGACCGTCTCCCACCACCTCAAGAAGCTGAAGGAGGCCGGGCTGCTGGTCTCCGAGCGGAGGGGCACATGGGTCTACTACCGTGTCGAGCCGTCGGTGCTCGCCGCGATGGGCGGGCTGCTGACCGTTCCGGCCGCGGCGCGCACCACCGCCAGGAGTGCCGGATGACCGGCGAGAGCACGCCGGGCGTGCTGATCGTGCCCCTGCGGGCCGAGCACGCCGACGAGGTGCTGCGCATCTATCAGGCGGGTATCGACGAGGGCGACGCCACCTTCGAGACCGAGGCGCCGAGCTGGGCGGAGTTCGACTCCGCGAAGCTTCCCGGGCACCGCTTCGTCGCCGTGGACGGGGCAGCGGGCACGGTGCTCGGCTGGATCGCGGCAGCCCGGGTCTCGCCGCGCCGCGCGTACGCCGGTGTGGTGGAGCACTCCGTCTACGTGCACCCCGACGCCAGGGGCCGCGGGGTCGCCTCCGCCCTGCTGAAGACGTTCATCGAGTCCACGGAGGCGGCCGGCGTGTGGACCGTCCAGTCGGGCGTCTTCCCCGAGAACACCGCCAGCCTCGCCCTCCACCGGCGAGCGGGGTTCCGCGTCATCGGCACCCGCGAACGCGTCGGCCGCCACCGGGGCCGGTGGCGTGATGTCGTCCTCCTCGAACGCCGCAGCCCGGTGGTCGGCTGACGCCGCGGCCTCGCGGAGGCGGCGGCGCGGTCGCCGTGGTGCACGACGGGGTTCGGGCGCCCTGCCCGGCGCGGACGACGAGGCGGGGCGCCGGGCTCGCCCGTGGACGTCTGGCGGAGCCCGCCGCGCCGGTGACGGCGGGCAGGCGCGCCGGCTGAGCCGCGCGGCCGCCCCGGGCGGGCCTCAGGCGCGCGGGGCCCGTCCCGGAGGCGGCCCGCTGCTGCGGCGGACGACGAGGTCGACCGGTACGAGGGAGTCGGCCGGCGGCGGTTGGCCGGTGCCGTCGATCCGGTGCAGCAGCAGGCGCAGCGAGCGGGTGCCGATCTCCGCGAAGTCGGTGCGCACGGTGGTGAGCGGCGGCAGCAGATGGGCGGCCTCCGGGATGTCGTCGTAGCCGACCACGCTGACGTCCGCGGGCACCGCGCGCCCGGCCTCGTGCAGCGCGTGCAGCAGCCCCAGCGCCATCTGGTCGTTGGACACGAACACCGCCGTCAGGTCGGGGTCGCGCGCCAGCCGGCGGCCGAGGTCGTAGCCGGAGTCCGCGCTCCAGTCACCGGCGAGGGGCTCGGGAACCTCGGCCCCGGCCGCCTCCAGCGTGGCCCGCCAGGCCGCCAGCCGCTGGTCGGCGGAGGACCAGCCGGCCGGGCCCGCGACGTGCCGGACGGTGCGGTGGCCCAGACCCAGCAGGTGCTCGGTGGCCTTGCGGGCGCCGGTGCGGGAGTCGCCGGTGACCAGGGGGATGTCATCCGCCAGGGCGTTGTCGAGCACCACCAAAGGCGTGTCCAGGTCGGCCTCCGCCAGCGCGCGGCCCACCCAGCGCTGCGGGGCGATGGCGATCACCCCGTCGGCGCCCTCGGCCGACAGGCGGTGCACGGCCTCCGTCACGGTATCCCGGTCGGCCGTGTCCAGGGCGATGGAGCTCACCAGATAGCCGGCCCTCTGCGCCGCCGTGTTGATCGCCGTCAGAGCGGACGCGGGGCCGTAGCGCGCCGCGTCGAAGGAGATGACGCCGAGCATCCGGGTCCGGCCGCTGGCCAGCGACCGCGCGCTGCGGCTGGGACGGTAGCCGAGCGCGCGCATGGCCTCCAGGACCGCCTCCCGGGTCGCCGGCCGCACCGCCGGGTGGTCGTTGAGCACGCGGGAGACGGTCTGCTTGGAGACCCCGGCCAGCCGTGCGACGTCGGCCATCACGGGGCGGGCCCCCGCGAAGCTGCGTCTGCTGCGCCGCCGGGGCGCGGAGCCGTCGTCGGCGCTTGACGTCATGGCGGGTGCTTCCTCGGCGTAGGTACGTCCGTACACAAGGACATCCGTACGGGGGCACGTCCGCACGGTGGTACGGCTGGACAGCGGCGGCCCGGCGGGGCCGGACGGCCGGCCGGGTGCGAGCCCAGCATAGGCGGGTCGCCCGGCGGCGCCGCCGGGGACCACCGGGCCGCCCCCTGCACCGCGCCGCCGGGGCCGGCCGGGGCGCCGCGCGGAAGCGGGCCCGTCGCGCGCCGCTCAGGACTGCGCCGGTCCCAGATCCGGGGTGTCGGTGAGCAGGATGCGGGCGGACGCGGTGCCGTGCAGCTCCAGCAGCAGGAGTTCGTTGGCGCCGGGACGCAGCACCGGGGCGGGTACGTAGAGGGTGCGCTGCGGGCCGCGGTTCCAGTAGCGGCCGAGCGGGAAGCCGTTGACCCACGCCTGGCCCTTGGTCCAGCCGGGCAGGGCCAGGAAGGCGTCGGCGGGCGCCGCCACCTGGAACGTCCCGCGATGGAAGGCGGGGACGGCGGACGTCGCCTGTCCGGCCGGGACGAACGGGACCGCGTCAGCCGCGTCCGGGCCGTCCAGCGGCAGCGGATGGCAGACCCAGTCCCGCAGTGCGGTGCCCTCGAAGGAGACGGGGCCCAGCAGGCCCTTGGGGGTCCCGATGTGCGACCCGTAGTTGACCCCGCCCATGTTCTCGACGAGCACCTCCAGCGTGGCGCCGGGGCGCGGGATCCGCACGGGCAGCGTCTCGTCGTGGCGTTCGCGCTCCAGCACACCGGCCGGGGCGCCGTCGACGAAGACCTGGGCGCGGTCGCCGACCCCGCCCGCGAAGCGCAGCAGGCCGTCGCCGGAGCGGGGCACCGAGGTGCGGTACAGCGCGAAACCGGCGCGCTGCCCGAGCGCGTGCATCGTCGGCGGGTCCTCGGCCCGCACCGGAGCCCCGAGCAGGCTCGCGTGCGGCAGCAGCGGCGCGCGGCGGTCCAACGTCACCTCGGTGGGCGGGAGTTTGGGGCCCGGCGCGGGGACCGGCTCGTCCGGGACGGGGGCGTGGCGGGCGATCACCTCGCGCAGCGCGTGGTACTTGGGACCGGGGTCGCCCCACTCGGTGAGCGGTGCGTCGTAGTCGTACGAGGTGACGGTCGGGGCGTAGGCGTGGTGGTGGTTGGCGCCGTTGGTGAAGCCGAAGTTGGTGCCGCCGTGGAACATGTACAGGTTGACGGAGGCCCCGGCGGACAGCAGCCGGTCCAGGTCGGCGGCGGCGTCGGCCGCGTCCCGCACGTGGTGCGGGCCGCCCCAGTGGTCGAACCAGCCCACCCAGAACTCGGTGCACATCAGCGGGCCTTCGCTCTGATGGGCGCGCAGACGGGTGAGGGACTGCTCGATCCGGCTGCCGAAGGTGCCGGTGGCGAGCACGCCCGGCAGGCTGCCCGCGGCCAGGTGCGCCGGGTCGGCCTGGTCGCAGGTGAACAGCAGTTCCTCCACGCCCCGCGAGCGCAGTGCGTCGGCCAGGTGCCGCACATACGCCGTGTCGTCGCCGTACGCCCCGTACTCGTTCTCCACCTGGACGGCGATGACCGGTCCGCCGGACGCGGCGAAGTGCGGCAGGAGCGGGGGCAGCAGGAGGTCGAGGTAGCGGTCGACGGCACCGGTGAACCGGGGGTCGCTGCTGCGCAGCCGGATGTCCGGGTCGGCGGTGAGCCAGGCGGGCAGCCCGCCGCCGTCCCACTCGGCGCAGATGAAGGGCCCGGGGCGCAGCAGGACGTGCAGCCCCTCCTGGCCGGCCAGCCGCAGATAGCGCGGCAGATCGAGCAGCCCGTCGAGGACGAGGGGGCCCTCGGGGTCCGGTTGGTGCAGGTTCCACGGCACATACGTCTCCACCGTGTTGAGCCCCATGAGCCGCGCCTTGCGCAGCCGGTCGGCCCACTGCTCCGGGTGGACGCGGAAGTAGTGCAGGGCCCCGGAGACGATGCGGAACGGCTCGCCGTTCAGCAGGAATCCATCGGACGTCGTGGTCAGGGCGGGCATGGGTCGCTTCCCTTCGGATCGGTGCGTGCGGACGTCGTACGGCCGGAGCGGGCCGGTCAGGGGCGGTGCGGGCGGCGGGTTGCGGTGGCGCGGGCCAGCCACAGGGCGGCGGCCAGGCACAGCGCCGAGACACCGCCCAGCAGCAGTGGTACGGCGCGGACGCCGGACCACTCGATGGCCCGGCCCAGTGCCGGTCCCGCCGCGACCCCGCCCACCATGGAGGCGGCGATGACCAGGGCGCCGGCCCTCGCCGCGCCGGGCGCGGCCCGGTGCAGCCAGGGCAGGCCGGTGGGGAAGACCGGGGCGATGAACAGACCGACCCCGGCGTACGCCCAGGGCGCCAGCGCGGGGACGGAGGCCAGCAGCAGGCAGACCGTCATCCCCGCGCACGACACCGTGACGATTACCGGGGCCGGGAACCGCAGCGCGAGCGGCGCGGCAGCGAAACGGCCGACGGTCATCATCAGCCAGTAGACGGACGTGGCGGTGGCGGCGAATCCCGCGCCGTAACCGACCGCCTCCAGGTGGGTGGGCTCCCAGCCGCCGACCCCGGCCTCGACGCCCACGTGCAGCACGTACAGGACGACGAACGCGGCGAGCAGCGGGCCCACCCGGCGGACCGGCGCGCGCCGCCGCTCCTGCCCCGGAGCGGGCTCCGCCGCCCCGGCCGGCCGGGACGCCCGGTCCCGTACACCGCGCAGGAACAGCAGCGGCGCCAGACCGGCGAGCGCGAACACGAGGAAGACCGCCGGGTAGTGCTCCGCGCCGACCGCGCCGACGACCGCCGGGCCGAGGATCGCGCCGATGCCGAAGTGGGCGTTCAGCACGTTCAGCATCGCCGTGGAGCGGTGGCCGAACCCGGTCGCGAACAACTGGTTGAGGCCGTAGTCGATGCCGCCGAAGCCCAGCCCGGCCAGCAGCGCCATGCCCAGCGCCACGGGCCAGCCGGGCGCCAGGGCGAACCCGGCCGCGCCCACCGCCATCAGCAGGTACGAGGCGCCCAGGAGCCGTCGGTCGCCGATCCGGCCGTAGCACCGGTCGAAGACCAGCACACCGGCGACACCGCCCACGAAATGGGCGCTCAGAGCGAGCCCGGCGGCGGAGGGGCTCAGCCCGAAATCCTCCCGCAGTGCCGGGATCGCCGGCCCGTACAGGGCCTGCAAGGCGCCGATGAGCACGAAGCCCGCGCAGGAGGCGACCGCGGCGGCCCGGGTGAAAACCGGGGCGGACGGGGTCGCCGGGCCGGCCTGGGCTCGCTCGGCGGTCGGTTGGTCGGTCACGGCGGACTCCGCGGGACGGCCCGCTGGGGCCGCGGGCGGGGACTGGGGCACGTAGGACGAGCTGGCACCGTAACAGTTACCGGTAACATTAGTCCCGTCAAGAGTCCGGCCGGGGGCGCGCCCCCGGGAGCCTGTCCGGTGCCGCACGACCACTGCCCGCCCCTGCCCCTGGGGTGGCCCGGGAGCACGTTCCGGGCCCCCGCCGCCGGGTAGCCTCCCCCGGACGGCGCACCCCTTGCGACAGGCAGGCAGGTCGACATGGCGGACCCCGCGCACTGCCCGAACCCCGTGGCGGACCCTCCCGGTGCCGGCCCGGCGGCCCGGCGGCTGACGGTGGAGAGGCACGGCCTGGACGTGATCGCCCGGTCCGAACGCAGGGGCACGCCCCGCACTCTGTTCTGGCCGTGGTTCGGCGCCAACGTCTCCGTCCTGGGCCTGAGCTACGGGGCCTTCGCGCTGGGCTTCGGCATCTCCTTCCGCCAGGCCCTGGCCGCGGGCGTGCTCGGCATCGTCTTCTCGTTCCTGCTGTGCGGCCTCGTCGCGGTCGCCGGCAAGCGCGGCTCCGCGCCGACGATGGTGCTCAGCCGGGCGGCGTACGGCGTGCGCGGCAACCGCCTGCCGTCGGTGCTCTCCTGGATGCTCACCGTGGGCTGGGAGACCGTGCTGTGCTCCCTCGCCACGATGGCCACCGCCACCGTCTTCTCCCGGCTCGGCTGGGGCGGCGGTACCGGCACCAAGGCGGCCGCCCTGGTGCTGGTCTGCGGGCTGACCGTCGTCGTCGGCGTCATGGGCTTCGACCTGATCATGCGCCTGCAGACCCTGGTCACCGTGGTCACGGGTGTGCTCACCGTCGTCTACGCCATGCTGGTCGCCGACCGCGTCCACTGGAGCGCCGTGGAGGCACTCCCCGCGGGTTCCGCGCAGCAGTTCACGGGCGCGCTGGTGTTCATGATGACCGGCTTCGGCCTGGGCTGGGTCAACGCCGCCGCGGACTACTCCCGCTACCTGCCGCGTACGGCCTCCGGGCGGGGCGTGGTCGGCTGGACCACCTTCGGCGCCTGCCTGGCCCCGCTGTTCCTGCTGGTCTTCGGGCTGCTCCTGGCGGGCTCCTCCGGAGACCTGGCCGCGGCCGTCGCCGCCGACCCCATCGGCGCGCTCGCCACCTTGCTGCCCACCTGGTTCCTGGTCCCGTTCGCCGTCGTGGCGGTGCTGGGACTGGTCGGCGGCGCGGTCCTCGACATCTACTCGTCCGGCCTCGCACTGCTCTGCGCGGGCCTGCGGGTGCCTCGCCCCCTGGCCGCGCTCGCCGACGGCGTCCTGATGATCGCGGGCGCCGTCTGCGTCGTCTTCGTCGCCGACGACTTCCTCGGCCCGTTCACGGGCTTCCTGACCACGCTGGGCGTCCCGATCGCCGCCTGGTGCGGGATCATGCTCGCCGACCTGGCGCTGCGCCGCCGCGACTACGACGAGCGCGACCTGTACCGCCCCCGGGGCCGCTACGGCGACGTACCGCCGCTGCCGCTGCTGCTCACCCTGGCCGCCACCGCGGCCGGCTGGGGCCTGGTCACCAACGAGGCCGCGCGGTGGCTGTCCTGGCAGGGCTACCTGCTCGGCCCGCTCGGCCTGGGCGGCGCCACCGGTGCCTGGGCGTACGCCAACCTCGGCGTCCTGGCCGCCCTCGCCCTCGGCTTCCTCGGCACCCTGGCGCTGGGGCGCGGGCGCGTCCGCCGGCAGGAGCGCCGGGCACCGAGCCCTGCGGACGCCGAAGGACCGGCCGGGTGAACGGCGCCCCGTGCGGCCCCTGTGACGCGCTGCCGGTGGCGTGTGCCCGCCGTCCGCGCGGGCGGGCGGTGGACCGCCACCGGGCTCCCGGCCCGGGCTCACGGCACTCGCTCGCCGCGCAGGATTGCGACGGGGACCACCGGGTACGCGAGGCAGGACCGCGTCCGGACCGATCGACCTCAGCATCTTCCGGGCGGGCCCGAACGAGCGCGCCCCGGCCGGTCTCTCCCGGGCGGGCCGCACGACCGCCGCTACCAGGGATTCACCATGGACACACCCGCGAACGACAACACCGCCACGCCCGCCCAGCGCGCGCTGGACGCGCTCGCCGAGAACACCGAGGACACCACGGCGCTGGAGACGCTCGCGAGCAGCGACGTACTGGTGCCCGTCCCCGACGACGCCGCCGACGAGGACGCCACCAACCCGGCGATCGTGGCGCTCCCCGTCCTGGAGCAGCCGGGCGGCGGACAGGTCGTGCCCGTCTTCACCTCCGAGCTGGAGATGTCCGAGCTGCTGCCCTTCGTCTCCCGCTACCGGCTGGTACCGCTGGGCGCCCTGGCCGCGCACTGGCCCGCCGACGACCTCTCCCTGGCCATCGACGCCAGTTCGGACCACCGGCTCACCCTCACCTCGGAGGGAGTCCGCACCCTGCTCGCCCGCCCGTAAGGAGGGCGACCGCCGAAGCCGTTCCGGGTGCCGGCGCGCGCGGGCGCGCCAGCGCACGGAGCCACGCCGGGGTGCCGGCCGGTGTCCCACCGCCCCGGCCGGCCGGTGTTCCGTGCCGGGGCCGGGGCCGGGGCCGCAGGGACCCGCCGGTGTCTCACAGGGCCGCGTCGCGGTGGGTCGGTCGGCCGTCGAGGACGGTCAGCAGCACCGGCAGCGTCGCCAGCTCGGTGGCCGGGACGGCGAGCGGGTCGTCGGCGAGGACCGTCAGGTCGGCGCGGTGGCCGACGGCGATCCGGCCGGAGATCCGCTCCTCGCCCGCCGCGTAGGCGGCGTTGACGGTCATGCCCCGCAGCGCCTCCAGCGCGGTGAGCGCCTGCTCGGGGCCGTGCGGCGCCCGGGTCAGGTCGCGGGTCGGCCGGCGGTGGCGGGCACCCGCCATGACACCCAGCGGCGGGTAGGGGGCGATGGGCCAGTCGGAGCCGAGGACCACGACCGCGCCGGAGTCGTGCAGGTCGCGGCAGCGCCAGGCGCGTGAGGCGCGCTCCTCGCCCAGGCGGCGGGACCAGTTGTCGGTGTGGTCGGCCCGGGTGAAGTCGCAGCAGTGGGTGGGCTGCATGGAGGCGACGACGCCGAGGGCGGCGAACCGGCGGAGGGTGTCGTCGGGGACGGTCTCGATGTGCTCGATGCGGTGGCGCACCCCGCTCGGGCCGTCAGCCTGCGCCTTCTCCACGGCGTCGAGGGCATGCCGTACGGCCGCGTCGCCGATCGCGTGGGTGGCCGTGGGCACCCCGGCCCGGTGGAGCGCGCCGACGACACGCGTGTACTCCTCGGGGTCGGGCCAGAAGGCGTGCGTGGACTCGCCGTGGCAGTCCGGGCGTTCCAGCCAGGCGGTGCCGTTGTCGACGGTGCCGTCCATGAAGATCTTGACGCCGGCGGTCCGCCACAGCGCGCCGCCCGTTCCCTGCTGCTCGATCAGCGCGCGCACCCCGTCCTCGCCGGTGCCGGGCTGGCACCAGGGCGCGACGCGCAGCCGCAGCGGCAACCGTCCGGCCGCGTCGAGTTCGGCGTAGAAGGCGAGGCTGTCGCCGTTGGCGTCCATGACGTGGCCGCCGGTCAGGCCTGTGGCGGCCATGGCGCGCAGGGCGGCGGCGAGCCGGTCGCGGCGCTCCTCGCGGGTGGGCTGCGGGGCGACGCGCTCCACGAGCGCGCAGGCGGCGTCCTCCAGGAGCAGGCCCGTGGGCCGGCCGTCGGCGTCGCACACCACCTCGGCGGTGGCCTGGGTGAAAGCGCGCGGCCCGTCCACCCCGGCGAGTTCCAGCGCACGCCGGCTGGCCAGCATGGAGTGCGCGTCGAACAGCAGCAGCAGTGCCGGTATCCCGTCGAGCACGGCGTCGAAGGGGGCGATCCCGACGGGGCGCCCGTCGAAGACGTTGGGGTCCAGGCCCCAGCCCTGGAGCCACGCGCCGGGGGCCAGATCCCGCACCGCGCGGGCCAGCGCCTCGCGCACCTCCTCCAGGTCGCCGCACCCCGACAGGTCCAGGCCGTGGGCCAGTTCGGCGCCGGAGACGGGGTGGACGTGCCCGTCGACCAGGCCGGGCGTCACCACGGCTCCGCCCAGGTCGATCACCGTGGTCGAGGCGTCCGCGAGTGCGCGGATCCCCCGGTCGTCACCGAGAGCGGTGATCCGCCCGCCGGCCGCGGCCAGCGCGGTCTGCGGCAGGAACGCGCCGGTGGCCGGGTCGAGCAGACGGGCCGAGAGGAGGATGAGGGAGGTGCGCACACAGGCTCCTTGGGGTGGGGTCACTTCGGGGCGGCGGCGATCAGGGCGCCCGGCGGCAGCCCCAGTTCGCGTTCGGCGGTGGTGACGGGCATACGCCGCACCTCGGGCGGGTCGTCGGCGGTGTCGGCGCTGTTGACGAGCATGCCGAGGCCGTCGAGGACGACCAGGATCCGGATGGCCGCCAGCGGGGGGTCCTCGGTGCGGAACTCTCCGCAGGCGACGCCGTCGCGGACGAGTCCGACGAGCCGGTCGCGCCAGGACGCCTCCTGGACGGCGACCCGCTCGCGCAGGGCGGGCCGGTAACGGCTGAGGTGCCGGGCGTTGAGCCACAGCCTGCTGATGTCGTCGTACGCCTCACCGGACGTCAGGGCGAGGAACCGGGCCAGGTGCCGGGTCGGCGTGGCCTCCCCCCGGTCGGCCGGGAGGAGTTCGTCGAGTTCCGCCGCTGCGGCGTCGCCGAACGCCTCGGCCACCAGGTCCTCCACGGCCGGGAAGTAGTGGCTGATCAGGCCGGGCCGGACGCCGAGTTCGTCGGCGATCCGCCGCAGCGTGATGCACTCCAGCCCTTCAGTCAACGCCACCACAGCGGCGGCCGCAACGATTTCCGCACGTCTGGCGGCTGGAGACTTGCGGTTTCGCTTGTTCGGAACGCTTGACGGCATGGAATCGATGTTATTGAGTGTGCGACCAACAAGCAAGCAGGTGGGTACCAGCACCCGGAGGGGGCCCCATGGCGTCCACGATTCCCGACCCATGTCCCGGCACCGGCGCCGCCCGTCCGGAGGCGCCGCCCGCGCCGGAGGGGGCGGTCCGCGTCGAGGCGCACGGCATCGACCACATCCCCGAACAGGAGCGCCGCGGCCATCCGCGGCGGCTCTTCTCCGTCTGGGCGGCGGCGAACGTCAACTACCTCAGCCTCGTCATAGGCGGCGCCCTGGTCCTCATGGGCCTGACGCTCTGGCAGGCCCTCGCGGTGATCGTGGTGGGGAACCTCTTCTGGGTGCTCACGGGGCTGTTGTCGGTCTCGGGCCCGGCCGCGGGTGCCCCGAGCGAGGTGATCACACGCGCGATGTACGGGGTCCGCGGCAACCGCGTGAACAACGCGGTCGTCGGCTGGATGATCTCCGTCTGCTACTTCGCCCTCAACCTGGCCGCCGCCGCGACCGCCGCCTCCTCCCTCGCCGAGATGGCCGGCCTCACGGCGGGCACCGGCGTCAAGACCGCCGTCGTGGTCGTCATCGCCGTCCTCACTCTGGCCATCGGCGTCTACGGCCACGGCATGATCATGAAGCTGTACCTCCCGATCACCCTGGTCCTCACCGCCGCCTTCGCCGTCGTCGCGTTCGGCGTGCTCACCCACGCCGACCTCGCCTACACGCCGGCCGAGCCGCTCACCGGCACCGGCCTGTGGACGGCCCTCCTCGCCGGTGTCACCCTCGTGGGCGCCGGGCCGCTGTCGTACACGACCAGCGCCGACTTCTCCCGCTATCTGCCGCGCACCGCGTCCGCGAAGGCGATCGTCGGCTGGACCGCCCTGGGCGGTTTCGTGCCCAGCGTCGTCGTCTGCTCGCTGGGGGCCCTCGCCGCGACCGCCGTCGACATGACGGACCCCCAGGGCGGGCTCCGGCCGATCCTGCCCGGCTGGTTCCACCCGGTGTTCCCGCTCGCCCTGGTCCTCGGCACCATCGCCATCAACGCCCTGACCGCCTACAGCGCGGGGCTCGCTCTCCAGGCCGTCGGCATCCGCGTCCGCCGTTCCCTCAGCGTGATCGCCGACGGTGCCGCCGCCGTCTCCCTCACCCTCTACGGGCTGCTCGTCTCCGACTTCCTCGACACCGTCAGCGATGTCCTCCAGCTGACCGTCGTGCTCCTCGGACCCGCCATGGCCGTGTACGCCACGGACATCGTGCTGCGCCGCAACCGCTACGACGGTCCCGCCCTGATGGACGAGACCCCCGACAGTCCCTTCTGGTACACGGCGGGCGTCAGCCGGGCCGGCGCCCTGGCCCTCACCGGAGGCGTGACCGCGGCTGCCCTGTGCGTCAACACGCTCTACACCGGGCCGGTCGCCGGGGCCCTGGGCGGCCTGGACCTCTCCCTCCCCGCCGGCCTGGCCGTCGCCTCGGCGCTCTACGCGCTCCTCACACGCGCGGACGGTGCCGCGCACCGCGCGGGCGTCCGCGCGGAGCGGACCCGCTGATTCACCGGCAGCCGCCCCATCCGCGGCGGCCCCGCACTCCCTCGCGCGCCCGTGAGCGCGGCGACCGGCACACCTGACCGGGGCCGCGTCCCCCGGCGTGGTGGCGCCCGCGAGAGGCCGGGCTGCCCCGGGGGTGCCGGTCGTGCGAGGTCAGTCCGTGTGGGACGGGCCCCGGTCGCCCAGCATGCGCTCCAGCACGGCCCGTTGCAGCGGCAGCACCTCGGCGTGCAGGTCGCGGCCCCTGCGGGTGAGGGCGACCCACACGCCACGCCGGTCCTCGGCGCAGACGGACCGCTCCACCAGGCCGTCCTTCTCCAGCCGGGCGATCAGCCGGGACAGCGCGCTCTGGCTGAGGTGGACCTGGCCGACCAGGTTCTGCACCCGGCACTGGTCGCCTTCTCCGGAAGTGGCGGACGCGAGGATGTCGAGGACCTCGAAGTCGCTCGCGCCCAGACCGTGCGGGTGCAGCGCGCGGTCGATCTCGCACATCGTGCGCGCGTGCACCGAGAGGATCTCCCGCCACCGTTCCTCGAGCCCCGTACCGGCCGTCTTGGCTGCCATAGGTGCACGGTAACACCGCCGGGACCATTCCTTGTGTATGCAACTAGTGCGCGTGCAAGGAACCGGTCGCATGACCGGCCGCGACCTGCGGGTCGGTGACCGCGCCGCGGAAGTGCGGGTACGCGGCGAGCTCGTCGTGCCCGCAGTCCAGCGCGCACTCGACCAGCGCCAGCGCGGCCCGGGCGGCGGCGATCCGGTCCCGCAGGGCCTCGGCCTCCCCGCGCGGCACCGCCTGGCGCGCCTGGGCGCCACCGGACCCCAGCAGGGCACGCAGGGCGTCCGGCGACAGCCCGGCCGCCTTCCCGCGCAGGACGACCGCCACCCGCACCGCGTCGCCATCGCCGTAGCGCCGCCGCCCCGCTGGGTCCCGCGCCGGGGACAGCGAGCCGGCCGATTCCCAGTGCCGCGGCACGTGCGGGGCCAGTCCGAAGCGGGCCGCGAAAGCGCCGATGCCCAGGGGCGCGGCCCACGGGTCCGGCTGCTCGGTTGACTTCATGCCGACATCGAGTCGCAGTGTCGTGCCCATGATCAAGAGATCCGAGAACCCGGCGGACTCGGGCGGCCTCGCACGCCGGTGTGAGGCCCTTACTCCGGGCGGTCCGGCATTCCCCGGCCAGGTGGCGGCCGAGGAGGGGTGACGAGCCGGCCCGAAGCCGTGGTCCCTGAGGGGCGTACGGCCGGGACCGAGGCTGGGCCCCCGGACGGACTGGCCGCCCGGCTCGACGCCGCGGACCGCTTGCCCGGCGCCCGCGAACTGCGCATCCTCTCCTACGACTTGCCGGGCGGCGCCGCGTCCGTCGTGGACGTCGGCTGTGGTGCCGGACGTGGCGTGGCAGAGCTGGCGGAGCGGGGTGTCGCGGCCGTCGGCGTCGACCGCGACGAACGGATGATCGCCCTCGCCCGGTCGCGGTGGCCGCACGCCGACTTCCGCGTGGGGGACGCCCGCCGGCTCCCGCTGCCGGACCGCGCGGCGGGCGGCTACCGCGCCGACCGGGTCTTCCACGAGCTCGCCGACCCCGGCCGGGGCCCTGGCGGAGGCCCGCCGGGTACTCGTCCCGGGCGGACGCGCCGTGCTCGTCGGCCAGGACTGGGACACCCTGGTCGTCGACTCCGACGACCCCGCTCTCACCCGAGCGCTCGTGCACGCCCGCGCCGGCACGGTCACCGCGCCCCGCGCCCACCGGGCCCTGCTCCTGGACGCCGGTTTCCGGGACGTGTCGGTCGGCGTCCATACGCTGGTCCTCACCGGCCCGGGTGCGCTGCCGGTGCTCGTCTCCCTGGCCCGGGCCGCGTCGGCGGCCGGTGCCGTGGGCCGGGAGCGCGTCGACGGCTGGCTGGCCGGGCAGCGCGCCCGGGCCGAGGCCGACCGGCTCTTCGCCGCCGTCCCGATGTTCGTGGCGGCGGGCACCGCGCCATCCACGCAGGCCGCGGTGACCGGGGACGGACCGGAGTCCCTCCGCGGGTTCCCTTGTTCGTGACGCCAGGGCCGCGCCCCGCGCGGGTTCGGCCGTTCCCGAGTAGCGGAGGCGCCGCCGCCCCGCCCGCGTCAGGTCAGGCGTCCGGGGCGGCGACCGCCCCGCTACGTGGACCGCCGCTCGACCAGCTCCGTCGGCAGGATCACCGCCGCCGGGTCCTCCCCGCCGATCTGGGCGAGCAGCACCCGCACCATCTCGGCGCTGATGCGGTCCCAGGGCTGGCGGATGGTGGTCAGTTCGGGGCTGGCGGCGACGGCGGCGGGCGAGTCGTCGAAGCCGCCGACCGCGACGTCCTCCGGCACCCGGCGCCCGGCCCGCCGCAACGCCGTCAGCACGCCCTGCGCCATCAGGTCGGACGCCACGAACACCGCGTCCACGTCCGGAGCCTGGGCCAGCAGCCGCTCGGCGCCCGCCTCGCCGCTGGCCCTGCTGTAGTCGCCGGACACGACGAGGTCCTCGTCGAGCGGGACGCCCGCCTCGGCGAGCACCTCCTTGTAGCCGGCGAGGCGCTCCACACCGCCCGGGGTGTCGAGCGGGCCGGTGACCATGCCGATCCGCCGCCGCCCGAGTCCCAGCAGGTGCCGCACCATGTCGCGGGCGCCGTCCCGGTCGTCGGCCGCCACGTAGCTCACCTTGGAGCCCAGCCCGATCGGCTTGCCGCACGCCACCAGCGGCACGCCAGCCGCCCGCAGCTCCTCGGCGACGGGGTCGCCGGAATGGCTGGAGACCAGCAGCACCCCGTCGACGTGCCCGGCGGTGATGTACCGGGTGATGCGCCGCCGTTCGTCGTCCGTCCCGGCCAGCATCAGCAGCAGCGGGATGTCGTGCGCGGCCAGCGCCTGGGTGCAGCCGCGCAGCAGGACGTTGAAGTTGGGGTCCTCGAAGAACCGCTCCTGCGGCTCGGTCAGCAGGAAGCCGACGGAGTCCGACCGGCCCGTGATCAGCGAGCGGGCGTGCCGGTTGACGACGTAACCCGTCTTGCGGATGGCGGCGTTGACGGCCTCCTGCGCGGCCGTGCTGACGTAGTGCCCGCCGTTGAGCACCCGCGAGACGGTGCCCCGCGAGACCCCCGCCACGCGGGCCACGTCATGGATCGTCGGCGGTCTGCGCCGGCCCCCCGTGTTGCTCATGGTCATGACTTTACGGCCCCGGAGAGCAGGTCCAGGCTCCAGAACCGCTGGACGACCAGGAAGAGCGCGACCAGCGGCAGCACCGCGAGGAACGCGCCGGTGATCACCAGCGTGTACAGGGCGGGGGTGTTGGCCCCCTGTTCGAGCAGCGTGTACAGGCCCAGCGTGATCGGGAACTTCTCGTCGTCGCTGAGCATGATGTACGGCAGCAGGAAGTTGTTCCACACGGCCACGAACTGGAACAGGAACACCGTCACCAGGCCCGGCAGCATCATCGGCAGGGCGATCCGGGTGAAGATCCGCCACTCGCTCGCGCCGTCCATCCGCCCGGCCTCCACCACGTCGGCGGGCACGGCCGCCGTGGCGTAGATCCGCGCCAGGTACACGCCGTACGGGGAGAGGATCTGCGGCAGGAGCACGGACAGGCGGGAGTCCGTCAGGTCCGCCTGCGCCAGCAGCAGGTACTGCGGGACGGCGAGGATCACCGGCGGCATCAGCACCCCGGCCAGCAGCACGTTGAACAGCGTCTCCCGGCCGCGGAAGCGGTAGAGGGCGAGGGCGTAGCCGGCGAGCGCCGACACGGCCGTGGACAGCAGGGCGCCCAGGCCCGCGTAGAGGGCGGAGTTGCCCATCCACTGCCAGTACACGCCGTCGCGGTAGGCGCTCAGTTCGGTTAGGTTGCCGGTGAACCCGGTTCCCGGCAGGAAGGTGAAGGTGGAGAACAACTCCCGGCCGGACTTGGTGGCGGCGATGACCACCCAGGCGACCGGCAGCAGGCAGTAGACCGCGCCGAGCAGCAGCGTGACCGTCGGGACGAACGCGATCCGGCGGCGGCGCGGCGGGCCCTGGGCCGTGCCGGGCGTCGTGCCCGCCGCCGGCGCTGCCTTGCGGACGGCGAGTGTGCTCATCGTGCTGCCTCCTGCTTGTTGCGGCGGTTCGCGGCGCGCAGGAAGCCGAAGGACAGCACCAGCGTGGCCAGGGCGATCAGGGTCGCCTGGGCGGCGGCGGCGTGGATGTCGCCCTTGCCGAAGGCGTCCTGGTACACCTTCATCAGCGGACTCCAGGTGGTGGACACGGAGTTGGTGAGGGGTTTGAGGGTGGTCGGCTCGTTGAACACCTGGAGCGTGGCGATGATCGAGAAGAAGAAGGTGAGCACCAGGGAGGGCGCCACCATCGGGATCTTGATCCGCAGCGCGATCTGGAGCGGGGTGGCCCCGTCCAGCTTCGCCGCCTCGTACACCTCGGCCGGGATGGCCTGGAGCGCGGTGTAGATGACGATCATGTTGAAGCCGGTGCCGCCCCACACCGCGATGTTCGACAGGGCGAGGTAGAGCGGACCGCCGTCCAGCAGGTCCGGCTGCGGCAGGCCCAGCTTGTCGAGCACGAAGTAGAACGGGCTGACGTCGGGCAGGTACAGGAAGCCCCACAGCAGCGCCGCGACGACGCCGGGAATGGCGTACGGCAGGAAGATCGCGAGCCGGGTGACCGGGGTGAAGCGCACCTTCTCCGAGTCCAGCATCAGCGCGAACAGCAGGGCGAGGCCCAGCATCACCGGCACGACGACGCAGCCGTAGCCGAGGACGCGCAGCGCCCCGTTCAGCAGCTCGCTGTCGGAGAGCGCGTCGGTGTAGTTCTCCAGCCCGGCCCACACCTCCGTGCGGGCCCCGGAGCCCAGCCCGAGGCCGGACACCTTCACCTTGCGGAAGCTCAGCCAGACCGCGTAGCCGATGGGCAGGGCGAAGAAGAGGAGGAACAGCGCGGCCGCGGGCAGGACGAAGAAGTAGGGCGCGCGAGGCGCTCCCTTGCGGGCGGTGACGGGGGAGGGGCGGCCGTACGGGGCGGTCCCGGCCCCGTACGGCTTCCGGCGTGCGGTGGTGCTGGTCACGGAGCGACCTCGAAGCCCTGCTTCTTCAGGTCGGCGACCGTGTCGTCCTGCATGGTGTCCAGGGCGGCGGTGAAGTCCGACTTGTTCTTGGCGGCGGCGCCGAAGGCGTCCTTGAAGGACGTGTAGGCGACGTTGACGTTCGGGCCCCAGGCGGACGGCACGGTCGTCTCCGCGATCTCGGCGGCCTTGGTGTAGAAGTCCGGCTGGTTGGAGAAGTACTCCGGCGGGCTGGTGAAGGCGCCGCTGAGCTGGGCGGAGGTGGACGCCGGGTAGATGCCGCCCTCCTTGGCCAGCGCGCTCAGGGCGTCGGCGTCGGTGTTCAGCCAGGTGGCGAACTTCGCGGCGGCCGCCTTGTGGTGGGAGTCCGTGGTGACGGCGGTGGAGGAGCCGCCCCAGCTGCCGGTGCGGTTCTCGTTCGCGGACCACTGGGGGAGCGGGGCCATGGCCCACTTGCCCTTGGTGTCGGGCGCGGCCGTGCTCAGCGTGCCCGGCGCCCAGACGGCGCTGATCCAGGCGATCTGCTTGCCGGTGTTGAGCGCCTTGTTCCAGGCCGGGGTGTACATCGGCTGGTTGTCGACGGCGCCCTCCTTGACGAGACCGCCCCAGAACTCGGCGACCTTCTTCGTGGCGTCGTCGTTGATGCCGACCTTCCACTTCTGGCCCGAGGTGGTCCACCACCGGCCGCCGGCCTGCTGGGCCAGGCCCGCGAAGAGGCCGGAGTCGTTGGCGGAGAAGGTGGTGAGGTCCTTGTCCGGCGCGGCCTTCTTCAGCTTGCGCGCGGTCTCGGCGAACTCGTCCCAGGTCTGCGGGACGTCCAGGCCGTACTTCTCGAACAGGTCCTCGCGGTAGTAGAACATCATCGGCCCGATGTCCTGCGGCACCGCGTACACGGCGTCCGTGCCCAGTGTGGTCTGCTGCCAGACGCCGTCGGCGAACTTGCCCTTCACGTCGCCGGCCTCGTCCTCGATGTCGGCGAGCGCGTCATTGCTGACCAGCGTCGGCAGGGCCTGGTACTCGGCCTGGACCAGGTCGGGCGCCTTGCCCGCCTTGTGCGCGGTGAGGATCTTGGTGACCAGCGTGTCGCCGGACGCCTGCTTCTTCACCGTGACGGTGATCTGCTCCTTCTTGCCCGGTCCCTTGTTCCACAGGTCGACGACCTTGTCCATGCCGGGCGTCCAGGTCCAGTACGTCAGCGAGACGGGCCCCGACTGGGCCTCGCTGTCGTCGGAGGAGCCGCAGGCGGCGAGGGCGGTGGCGCCGAGCGCGACGGCGACGGCGGATGTCACGAGGCGGCGGCGCTTCGTGTACGGCATGGATTTCTCCCCTGACCTGGGTCCCCGCCTGCCGCGAGGACCTGCCATGCTTCTGTGAGCGTTCACAGTAGAGAAACATCCCGGACACTTGTCAATGATTGTTTCCGTGCGGTTATGTTGGGCCCGCACCGCTGGAAGCGTGTGTGCACGTTCCCAATTGATCGATCACCGGGAGACAATCCATGCCGGAGACCACGCCCGCAGGGCTGACCAGGCTCGCCTTCGGCGGGGACTACAACCCCGAGCAGTGGCCGGAAGAGGTCTGGCAGGAGGACGTCCGGCTGATGCGGGAGGCCGGCGTCACGATGGTGAGCGTCGGGATCTTCTCCTGGGCGCTGCTGGAACCGGCGCCGGGGGAGTACGACTTCGGCTGGCTGGACCGGGTCCTGGACCTGATGCACGCGAACGGCGTCCGCGTCGACCTCGGCACGCCCACCGTGGTGCCGCCCGCGTGGTTCTACCGGGCGCATCCCGAGGCCCTGCCGGTGTCCGCCGAGGGCGTGCGGTACGCGTTCGGCTCCCGCGGCGCCATCTGCCACAGCAACGCCGGCTACCGCGCCGCCGCCGCGCGCATCACCACCAAGCTCGCCGAGCGCTACGGCGCCCACCCGGCGCTGGCGATGTGGCACGTGCACAACGAGTACGGCGTCCCCGTCTCGGCCTGCTACTGCGACTCCTGTGCCGCCCACTTCCGCCGCTGGCTCGCGGCGGCCTACGGCACGGTCGAGGCGGTCAACGAGGCGTGGGGCACGGCGTTCTGGGGCCAGCGCTACGCGGACTTCGAGGAGATCGACCCGCCACGGCTGGCGCCCACGGTCGGCAACCCGGCCCAGGCGCTGGACTACCGCCGGTTCGCCGACGCCACCATGCGCGAGAACTTCGTGGCGGAGCGGGACATCCTGCACCGCCTCTCACCCGGCATCCCGGTCACCACCAACTTCATGACGGCCCTGAGCCAGTGCGACTCCGTCGACTACTGGGCCTGGGGCCGCGAGGTCGACCTCGTCACCAACGACCACTACCTGATCACCGACGGCCGCCGCACCCACGTCAACCTCGCGATGGCCGCCGACCTCACCCGCTCCGTCGCCGGCGGCGCGCCCTGGCTGCTGCTGGAGCACTCCACCTCGGGCGTCAACTGGCAGCCCCGCAACCCCGCCAAGGCCCCCGGCCAGATGGCCCGCAACTCCCTCGCCCACGTCGCCCGCGGCTCCGAGGGCGCCATGTTCTTCCAGTGGCGCCAGTCCCGGCGCGGTGCCGAGAAGTTCCACTCGGCGATGGTCCCGCACGGCGGCACGGACACCCGGGTGTGGCGCGAGGTCGTCCAACTGGGCGCCACGCTCGACACCTTGTCCGAGATCCGCGGCACCCGCACCGAGGCGGACGTGGCGATGGTGTGGGACTGGCACTCCTGGTGGGCGCAGACGCTGCCGTGGCGTCCCAGCGTGGACCACGACGCGCGCGAACGCGCCGACGCCTTCTACGAGGCCCTCTACGACCGCCACCTCACGGTCGACTTCGCCCATCCGGAGGCCGGCCTGTCGGCGTATCCCCTGGTCGTCGTCCCCGCCCTGTACCTGATGACGCGGGCGGCCGGGGCCAATCTGCGCCGGTACGTCGAAGCGGGCGGCACCCTGGTGGTGTCCTGCTTCTCCGGCATCGTCGACGAGCACGACGCCGTCCACGAGGGCGCCCATCCGGGCGCGCTGCGCGATGTCCTCGGACTGACGGTGGAGGAGTTCTCGCCGCTGCCGGCGGGGGAGCGGGTGCGGCTGACCGGCCCGGACGGCTCGGAGCTCGCCGGGGACGTGTGGACGGAGTTCGTCGTGCCGCGCGGCGCCGAGACCGTGTGGACGTACGCCGACGGCCTGACCGCCGGCCGCCCGGCCGTCACCCGCCACCGCCTCGGCGAGGGCACCGCCTGGTACGTCTCCACCCGCCTCGGCGCCGAGGGCCTGGACGCCGTGCTGGACCAGGCGGCGCGGGACGCCCGGATCGCCCCCCGTGCCGAGCTGCCGCGCGACGTCGAAGTGGTGCGCCGCACCGGCGAGTCCGGCAGCTATCTGTTCGCGATCAACCACACCGCGTCGGACGCCAAGGTGCCGCTGGAGGCCCCCGGCACCGACGTGCTGACCGGCGAGCGCGCCGCGGGCCGCCTCATGGTCCCGTCGGGAGCCGTCCGGGTCGTACGACTCGACGGCTGAGCCGCGACTCCCCTCCGCCCGTGCGAGCCGGTGAGCCGCGGGCGGAGGGGGCCCCTCACGACCGCGTGACGGGCTACCCACCCCCAACGTCGAAGGGACGACGGACGACGATGTTCCATCCCAGACGCACCCTGCGGGCGCTGCTCCCGGCGCTCGCGGCCGGACTCGCCCTCACCGCCCTGCCCGCGCAGAGCGCCCACGCGGCGAGCACACTCACCAACGGCGGCTTCGAAGCCGACGGCACGGGCGCGGCCACGCCCGGCGGCTGGTCCGAGTACGGCGCGAGCGCCGCGTCGTACGTCGAGTCCGGCGGCCGCGGCGGCGGCCACCGGCTGAGCCACTGGGCCTCCTCCGCCTACAAGGTGGAGACCTACCAGTACCTGTCCGGCCTGGCCAACGGCAACTACAAGCTGACCGCCTGGGTCCGCTCCGGAGGCGGCCAGAACGCCGCCTACCTCGCCCTGAAGAACTGCGGCGGCGCCGAGCAGCGCACCGACCTGCCGGTCTCCGCCGGCGGGTGGATCCGGATCGTCGTGCCGGTGAGGGTGACGAACAACCAGTGCACCGTCAGCGTCAACAGCGACGCCAACGCCGGCAACTGGATCAACGTGGACGACCTGACCTTCACCCAGGGCACGTCGGGCACGGCGATCAAGGGCGCCGACATCTCCTCCCTCGCCAAGAGCGAGGCCAGGGGCGGGGTGTACCGGACGAGCTCCGGCACCAGGGGCGACGCCCTCGCCCTCCTCAAGTCGTCCGGCATGAACTACGCGCGCCTGAAGGTCTGGGTGAACCCGGCCGACGGCTACAACGACAAGGCGCGTGTGCTCGCCATGGCCCAGCGGATCAAGGCGCAGGGCATGAAGCTGCTGGTGGACTTCCACTACTCGGACACCTGGGCCGATCCGGGCGCCCAGTCCAAGCCCGCCGCCTGGGCCGGCCATTCCTACACCCAGCTCAAGACGGACGTGTACCGACACACGTACGACGTGCTCAGCGCGCTCAAGGCCCAGGGCACCACCGCCGACATGGTCCAGGTCGGCAACGAGATCAACGGCGGCATGCTGTGGAACGAGGGCTCCACGGAGAACTGGCCGCAGCTCGCCGGGCTGCTGAACAGCGGGTACGACGCCGTCAAGGCGGTCGACCCGGCCACGACCGTCGCCCTGCACCTCGCCAAGGGCGGCGACCTGGCCGGCACCCGCTGGTGGTTCGACAGCGCGGTCGCCAACGGCGCGCGGTTCGACGCCATCGGCCTGTCCTACTACGGCTACTGGCACGGCACCCTGTACGACTTCCAGACCACCCTGGACGACGCCGCCACCCGCTACGGCAAGCCGGTCTTCGTCGCCGAGACGGCCTACCCCTTCCGTCTGGACAGCGAGGACGCGCACGAGAACATCATCGACCTCGCCGGCGAGCTCGTGCCCGGCTACCCGGCCACCCCGGCCGGGCAGACACAGTGGATGAAGGACATCGCGAGCATCGTCGAGGCCGTCCCGAACGGCCGCGGCCTCGGCGTCTTCTACTGGGAGGCGACCTGGACGGCGGTCCCCGGCAACGGCTGGGACCCGGCCGACCCGTCCTCCGGGAACGGCTGGGAGAACCAGGCCCTGTTCGGCTACGACGACCGCGCGCTGCCGGCGATGACCTGGTTCAGCCACCGCTGAGCCCTCACGATCCCCGGTCCCGTCCCCGTCCCCCGGGGCGGGACCGGGGCTCCCCGCCGAACGGCGCCCCGCCCGGCGGCAGCCCGTTCGGCCACGGCCGGCGGTGCGCCGGACACCGGGGCTTGCGCCGCGGGGCAGCGGGGAACATGCGAGGGAGGAGCCCCGGACGGAGGGGGACGAGATGCCGAGGACTCCCGCCCAGGAGACACGGCTGGCCATCCTGGACTGGCTGAAGGAACCCGCCGTCCACTTCCCGGCCCGGCGCCGCGGCGACCCGGCGGCGCGCGGCGTCGGCGCGGACGCCGTCGCCGCGAAACTGGGGGTGCCCCGCAAGGTCGCCGAGACCCATCTGCGCATCCTCACCGCCGCCGGGCTGCTGCGCACCAGCAGGATCCGGTGGCGCACGTACTACCGTCGCGACGACGTACGGATCGCCGAGGTGGCGCGCATGTTCGAGAAAGGCTGGTAGCGCGGTGCACGGCAGCGACACGACGGCCGCGGCGTCGGCGCCCCGCGCCCCTCTCGTCCCCCTCCGGTACATCGCGGTGGGCGGGCGCGGCCCCGAGGACGTGGTGGCCGATGCCCGGGGCCGGGTGCTGACCGGCGTGGAGGACGGCCGGATCCTGCGCCTGGACGGGCTGGCGGACCCGGACGCGGTCCGCGTCGAGGTGGTCGCCGACACCGGGGACCGGCCGCTCGGGCTCGACCTCCTCCCGGACGGCGGCCTGGTGGTGTGCGACGCCGAACGGGGACTGCTGCGGATCGAACCCGGCGACGCGACGGTCCGCGTCCTGGCCGACGAGGCGGCGGGGGAGCCACTGCGGTTCTGCAGCAACGTCGTCGCCCTGTCCGACGGCAGCCTCTGCTTCACCGTCTCCAGCCGCCGCTACGGCCTGGACCAGTGGATCGGGGACATCACCGAGCACTCCGCGACCGGCCGCCTCCTGCGCCTGGCGCCCGGCAGCGGCACGCCCGAGGTGCTGCTGGACGGACTCCAGTTCGCCAACGGCCTCGCGGCGAGCGCCGACGAGTCCTTCCTGGTCGTCGCCGAGACCGGGGCCCGCCGGCTCACCCGCTACCGGCTCACCGGGCCGCGCGCCGGATCGGCCGAACCGTTCGCCGAGGATCTCCCCGGCATGCCCGACAACCTCTGGCGCGCGGCACCCGGCGGCCCGATCTGGGTCGCGCTGGCCGGCCCCCGCGTCCCGGCGCTGGAGACGCTGCACCGCCGGGCGCCCGCCGTCCGCCGCGCCGCCGCCCGGCTGGCGGTCCGCGCACCCTACCGGCCCCTCGGCACGGTCGCCGTCCTCGCCGTCGACGACGAGGGCAGCGTCGTCCACCACCTCGCCCGCCGCCGCTCGGGCTACCGGATGGCGACCAGCGTCTGTACGGCGGCCGGCCATCTGGTGCTGGGCAGCGTGTGGGAGCCGGGCATCGCCGTCTGCGCGGCACCCGCCCCGACGTGACCGCGCGCCACCTGCGGCGTTAGCCTGACTCCCGGCCACGTCCGGCGCGGAACACCCGTGCGCCCGCCCCCGTGCCGGGACCGCGAGCGGGGTTCCCGGCGGCGCCCGTGCCGTGGCCCGCACCCGGCGGTCCCCGCCCGCCGCGCCCCGGCGAGGAGGAGTCGTACCGGCATGACAGCCCCCCAAGCACCGGGCCCCGGTCTGCGGCCGGGCGTCCCGCGGCGGCCCGCCTGGCGTGCCCAGGCCCCGGTCGTGGCGGTCGTCGCCCTCGGCGGGGGCACGGGCGCGGCGGCCCGGTACGCCGCGTCCCTGTGGTGGCCGGGGCACACCGGAGGCTTCCCCTGGACGACCTTCTGGGTCAACGTCACCGGCTGTGCCGCGATCGGCGTCCTCATGGTCGTCGTCACCGAGCTGCGGGCGGTGCACCGTCTCGTGCGGCCCTTCTTCGGCACGGGGGTGCTCGGCGGCTTCACCACCTTCTCGACCTACGCCGTCGACATCCGGCGGCTGATCGGCACCGGCCACGCCCGCACGGGCCTGGCCTACCTCGCCGCGACCCCGCTCGCGGCGCTCACGGCGGTGTGGCTCGCGGCCTGGGCGACCCGCCGCGCCCTGGAACGGAGGCAGCCATGACGAGGCTGACCGGCAGCGCCCTGCGGCTGACCGTCTTCGTCGGCGAGAACGACACCTGGCACCACCGGCCCCTGTACTCCGAGATCGTGCACCGGGCGCGCGCCGCGGGCCTCGCGGGCGCCAGCGTGTTCCGCGGCGTCGAGGGGTTCGGGGCCTCCTCGCTGGTCCACACCACGCGGTTGCTGTCCCTGAGCGAGGACCTGCCGGTGGCCGTCGTGATCATCGACACCGAGGAGCGTGTCCGGGCCTTCCTGCCGCGGCTCGACGGACTCGTCACCGAGGGCCTCGTCGTCCTCGACGACTGCGAGGTGATCCGGTACACCGGCCGGGAGGCCACCCCGGGCGCGACTTCCGGCAGCGGGCGAGGCAAGGGCGGGAAGCACCTGTGAACTGGCTGCTGGTCGTCGCGGGGGGCATGGTCGGCGCCCCGCTGCGCTACCTCACCGACCGCGCGGTGCAGTCCCGGCACGACTCGGTCTTCCCCTGGGGGACCTTCGCCGTCAACGTCGCCGGCTGTCTCGTCCTCGGGCTGCTGACCGGCGCGGCGGTGGCGGGGGTTGCCGGCTCCCGGCTCCAGCTGCTGCTGGGCACCGGCCTGTGCGGGGCGCTCACGACGTACTCGACCTTCTCCTACGAGACGCTGCGGCTGGCCCAGACGGGGGCTGGCCGCTACGCCGTTGCCAACGCCGTGGCCGGTGTGACCGCCGGCCTGGGCGCGGCGTGCGCGGGCGTGGCACTGGCCGGGGCGCTCTGGGGCTGAGGAGCCGCGCCCGCCCCCCGCCCGCCTCATCCGGCCCGGCGCAGCGGCTCCCCGACGCTCCGCAGATGGCGCAGCGCCTCCCGGTGCGAGGCGAGCAGCCCGGTCTGGTGGTACGGAATGCCGAGTTCGGCGCAGTACCGCTCGGTGATGACCTGGGCCCTGGCCAGGGCGGGCGTCGGCATGCTGGGGAAGAGGTGGTGCTCGATCTGGTAGTTCAGCCCGCCCATGAAGGCGTCGACGAGCACGCCGCCCCGCACATTGCGGGAGGTGAGCACCTGACGGCGCAGGAAGTCGAGCCGCGTGCCCTCCTCGATCATCGGCATCCCCTTGTGGTTGGGGGCGAAGACGGAGCCGAGATAGATCCCGAACAGGCCCTGGTGCACGGCGACGAAGGCGAGCGCCTTCCCGGCCGGGAGAACGGTGAACAGGCCGCCGAAGTACACCGCGAAATGGGCGACCAGCAGCGTCCCCTCCAGAACGGGACGTTTCATCGACGGACTGCGCAGCGCCTTGAAACTGCTGAAACTCAGATTGAGGCCCTCCAGGGTCAGCAGCGGAAAGAACAACGCGGCCTGGTGTTTTCCGACGAAGCGGGGGAGTCCCTTCGCCTTGCGGGCCTGCCGCCGTGACCACACCAGAATGTCCGGGGAGACGTCCGGGTCCTTTCCCTCGTGGTTGGGATGCGCGTGGTGGCGGGTGTGCTTGTTCATCCACCAGCCGTAGCTCATGCCCAGCAGCAGGTTGGCCACCAGCAGGCCGCCCGCCTCGCTGGGACGCCGGCGGGAGAAGACCTGCCGGTGCGCGAGGTCGTGGGCCGCCAGCCCGAGCTGCCCGAACACCACGGCCAGGGCGGCGGCCACGATCAGCTGCCCCCAGCTGTCCCCCAGGGCCAGGAACGCCGCGACCCCGGCGGCCAGGGCCAGCGCCACCGCCCCGAAACGTACGGTGTAATACAGCGGGCGGCGCCGCAGCAGACCCGCATCGGCGATGCGCCGGGAGAGTTCGGCGAAATCGCTTCCGCTTCCCTTTTCCGTTCTTTCGCGTCCGCGTATGGACGACTCTTCCGTGAGCACCATGGGATTGGCCATACGCTCAAGTATGGGAACGGCGATCCGGCCGCAGAATGGCGTTGTCCCCCCAGCCGGGGTGGTGGTAGCACCACCGTCCGGCCCCCTGCTTTCCCCGCCCTCTTCCCCGCCTGGAACCGCCCCGCCCGCTTGACAGTGGAGCGGCCCCGCCCGCACGATCGCTCCGTGAACCTGTCAGACAGCCAGACAGCTACTCCTGGCCCGCGGCGCGTCAGCGCGATGGAAGCGGTCCTCGGCCACCTGCGCGGCGCCATCGAGCGCGGCGAGTACGCGATCGGGGACAAGCTGCCCTCCGAGGCGGAGCTGTGCCGCACCCTGGAGGTCTCCCGACCCGTGCTCCGCGAGGCGCTGCGGGCCCTGCAGACCATGGGACTGACCGTCTCCCGCACCGGCAGGGGCACCTTCGTCGTCGCCACCGCCGTGGAGGACCCCACCTTCGGCGACTATGCCGCCAGCGACCTGCTGGAGGTGCGCCGCCACGTCGAGATCCCGGTCGCCGGGTACGCCGCCCGGCGCCGCACCCCCGAGAACCTCGACCACCTGGCCCGCCTGCTGCGCCGCATGGAGGGGGAGACGGACACCGCCGCGTGGGTCGCCATGGACACCCTCTTCCACCTCGGCGTCGCCGAGGCCGCGCAGAATCCGGTCTTCCGCCGGGTCATCGAGGAGATCCGCGACGCGCTGGCCCGCCAGTCCGCCTTCCTCAACGAACTGGGCGGCCGGCGCGAGCAGTCCGACCGCGAACACCGGGCCATCCTCCGGGCGCTGGCCGAGGGATCCGCCCAGGACGCGGAGCAGGCCATGACCCACCACCTCGACCGCGTCGAGACCACCCTCACCGACATCGTGCGCCGCACGCGCACCGACACCACCGGAGCCATGACGTGACCCACGGACCGGCCCACGACCACCAGGCAGCGACGTCCACCGGCTCTCCCGAGGCGGCCCCCCTCGTCCGCGAGCCCCGCCACGCTCCCGTCGCCCACCTCGTACGCGCCGGGATCGTCGAGGGCGTGCACTACGGCTCCGTCGTCGTGCTCGACCCGGACGGCCGGGTCCGGTTCCGGCTCGGCGACCCCGAGGCCGCCTTCTACCCGCGCTCGGCGCTCAAGCCCGTCCAGGCCGTGGCCATGGTGCGGGCCGGTCTCCCGCTCGACGGCGAGCTGCTCTCGCTCGCCGCCGCCAGCCACTCCGGCGAGGAACGCCACCTGGCGGGCACCCGGCGCGTCCTCGAACTCGCCGGGCTCACCGAGGATCACTTGGGCAACGTGCCCGACCTGCCGTTCGACCCGGTCGTGCGGGACGCCTGGGTCCGCGAGGGCCGCCCGCCCTCCCGGCTCGCCCAGAACTGCTCGGGCAAGCACGCCGCCATGCTGTACACGGCCCGGCTCAACGGCTGGTCCCTGGAGGACTACCTCGACCCCGCCCACCCGCTCCAGCGGGCCATCGCCGAGACCGTCGAGGAGCTCACCGGGCAGCGCGTCGCCCGGGTGACCGCCGACGGCTGCGGCGCCCCCCTGTTCGCCGTCTCCCCGCACGGCCTGGCCCGGGCCGCCGCCCGCATCGCCACGGCCGCGCCCGGCACCCCCGAGGCACGCGTCGCGGACGCGATGCGCGCGCACGCCGAGATGGCCTCCGGCTCCCGCCGGGACGTCGCCGCGCTGATGCGGGCCGTGCCCGGACTGCTCGCCAAGGACGGCTTCGAGGGCGTCCAGATCGCCGCGCTGCCCGATGGCCGCGCCATCGCCGTGAAGATCGCCGACGGGGCCGACCGGGCGCGTGTCCCGGTCGCCGCCGCCGCGCTCGCCCACGCCGGGGTCGACCCCGCCCTGCTCGGCGGGTTCGCCGGGGAGCAGGTGCTCGGCGGAGGCCGTCCGGTCGGCAGCGTCCGTCCGGTGCGCGCCCTCGCCCCGGTCGTGCCGCAGCCGTCGCCGACCCAGCCCTGAGCCGTCGCGGACTCCCTGAGCCGGTCCGGGCACGGACCGGCCGCGGCCGAGTCGGCCCGCGCCCGGGACCGGCCCGAACCCTCGCCGGAGCTCGCACCGTGGGCCGCCCGCGCCCGACCGGCGCATGCGCCTCGCCCCGCCCGCGCCGTGGGCCGGACCGCCCCGCGGGCCCGGTGCAGGCGCCCGAGACGCGGTGCCGCCGGCGTGCGGGACGGACGACACGGCCGGCGACATCGCCTATGGGGTGGGCCTGCCCGGCGGGGAGTGGCGCCGGGGCCGGCAGCGTGGCCGCCGGCCCCGGCCCCGGCCGCTGCACGCGGTGCGTGCGGAGCACCGGCCTCGACGAGCGGGCCGACTCGCCGTGGAAGGCCACGGGCGCACGGCCGGGCCTCCGCCGCCGCGCGGTCACACCCACTCGATCCGGCTGCCCGCGAGCCGCAGCAGTACCACCACCGCGCCCGCGCCGAGACCGGCGGCGCCCGCGACCATCCCTGTCTCGGGCCAGCCCGGCCCGTCCTCCACCTCTCTCGCCGCGACGACGGGAACCGCCTCGGAAACCGCCCCGGGACCCGGCAGCGGCCGGGCGCGCAGGGCGTCCAGCGATCCGACCGGATCGACCCGCCCCGCCGCGTGGAAGCCCCAGTCGAGCAGCGCGCGGGCCTCCTCGTATACCGCCGCGCCGCCGCCTTGGCGGGGGTTCATCACGGTGACCACCAGGGTGCGCGCATGGCGGCGGGCGGCGGCGACGAGTGTGTAGCCGGCGCTGCTGGTGTAGCCGTTCTTCACGCCGATCAGCCCGGGGTACGGCCGCACACCGTCGGTTCCGGTCAGCAGCCGGTTGGTGTTCCGGATGCCGTACGTCCCCCCGTCGCGGCCGGGGAAGAAGGCCTCGACCGTGGCGCAGTACCGGGCGAAGTCCGGGTTGCGCAGCCCGGCCCGGCCGAACACCGCCAGGTCGTACGCGGAGGAGACCTGGCCCGGCTTGTCGTAGCCGTCGGGCGACAGCACCCGCGTGTCGTGCGCTCCCAGCTCCCGCGCCTTGGCCTGCATCCGGGCGGCCGTGTCGCGCCAGCCGCCGCTCAGCGCGGACAGCACGCGCACGGCGTCGTTGCCGGAGCTGAGGAAGACGCCGTGCCACAGGTCGGTGACCCGGTAGGTGCGGCCTTCGGCGACCCCCACCAGGCTGCTGCCCGGCCCGATGCCCGCGAGCTCCTCCTCGCGCACCGTGTGGCGGATGCCGCCCGGGAGCACCGGGAGCACCGTCAGGGCGAACAGGGTCTTCAGGGTGCTGGCGGGCGGCAGTCTGCGGTGCGCGTCGTGGGCGGCGAGCACCTCGCCGGTGATCGCGTCGGCCACCACCCAGGACAGCGCCGAGACGACCGGCGGCCCCGGCGTGCCGGGGTGGGGCCGGACCTGGGTTCCGGGGCGGTGCAGCAGGGACGGCCGCGGCCCCGCCGACCCCGGCCCGGCGGGCGTGCCGGGGTCCGGCGGCCGGGCACGGGCGGCCGTGGCGGCGGGCGCGAGCACCAGCAGACCCGCGACACACAGCGCGCAGGAGGAAGCGGCCACCCGGGTAGGGAATCCGACGTTCATGCGGCAAACGTAGGAAGGGGTCCGCCGGTCGCCGTGCTGCCGGGGCCGGTCGGCGACCGTGAGCACCCGGATGCCGCACGGCGTCCGCGGCGGCACCGCGCAGGTCCCGGGCCGTGTCAGGCGGCGGGCAGCGTCGGCTGGACCCGCCGCAGGAACGTGGCGTTGTCCGGCGCCGCCCGCATCCGTTCCAGCAGCGTCTCCAGAGCGGTCTGGCCGTCCCTGGCCCGCAGGGCCCGGCGCAGTCCGCGCGCCGCGGCCGATTCGGCGGGGGTCAGCAGCAGCTCCTCGCGCCGGGTGCCGGAGGTCTCCAGGTCGACGGCGGGGAAGACGCGGCGGGCGGCGAGTTCGCGGTTCAGGCGGAGCTCCATGTTGCCCGTGCTCTTGAGCTCCTCGAAGTAGAGGTCGTCGGCGCGGGAGCCGGTCTCCACCAGGGCGGTGGCGAGGATGGTGAGCGAGCCGCCCTCCTCGGTCTGCCGCGCGGCGCCGAAGAACCGCTTGGGGCCGTGCAGCGCGGCCGCGTCGACGCCGCCGCTGAGGATACGGCCGCCCGAGTCGGCTGCGTTGTTGTGCGCCCTGCAGAGCCGGGTCAGGGAGTCGAGGAGGACGACGACGTCCTCGCCGGCCTCCACCAGCCGCTTGGCCCGCTCCACGACGAGGTCGGCCAGGGCGATGTGCTGCCGGGGAGTGCGGTCGAACGTCGAGGCGTACACCTCGCCCCGCACCGAGCGGCGCATGTCGGTGACCTCCTCCGGCCGCTCGTCGAGCAGTACCAGCATCAGCCGGCACTCGGGGTGGTTGCCGGCGACGGCCGCGGCGATCTGCTGGAGGAGGACGGTCTTGCCGGTCTTGGGCGCCGCCACGAGCAGCCCGCGCTGCCCCTTGCCGACCGGCGTGAACAGGTCGGCGACGCGCCCGGTGAGCCCGGAGGCCGGGTGTTCCAGGCGCAGCCGCCGGCACGGGTGCAGCGGCGTCAGGTCGCGGAAGTGGGCCCGGCCGTGGAGCCGGTCGGGCGCCAGCCCGTTCACCCGGACGACGTCGGCCAGGGCGTGCTGGGAACCGCGCACGCCTTCGACCAGGTCGCCCTTGCGCAGTCCGTACCGGCGGATCAGCGCGGGGGACAGGTGCGCGTCGGACGGCGAGGGCAGGCAGTTCTCGGCGCGCAGGTGCCCCTTCCCGCCGGTGTCGATGTCGAGGAGGCCGGTGACGGCCTGGGCCGCGGAGGAACGCCGGACAGGGGGGTGTTCGAGTGTGGTGGTCATGAGGGTTCGGTCCTTTCGCGGACGGCGGATGCGAGACATGCGGGGAAGGGGGGAGATCCACACGCGGGAGGGCGCTCGGCGCCCGTCTCCGCGGCGGCCGGAGCAGCACCTCGGGTGGGCGGGACAAGCCCTGCTCACGAGGTGGTGCGGGAAACCGCCGCGCCGGTCGGCGAAGGACGGGCGGAGCAGCGCGGAAAAGAAGAGAACGGAGAGAGAAGGAGCACCGGCGCCCGCAAAGAGGGGGGCGTGGAGCGGTGCTGAGGGGACTGTACCACCGGAGGTGGCGGCCCGGCGGGCGAACGATCCGCAGGAGGCCGTCGGTTCGGCCGGAAACCGTCCGGTACCCGAGACGTCAACGCGTGCGGCGCCGGGTCTGTTCCGGCCACCCGCGGCGAGCACGCCTAAGCTGGCCGGATGTTCAGCCCCGAAGGCCCCGGCCTGCGTGAACTCGCCGTCCAGGCGCTGTCTTCCGTGGAGCGCGGGTACGACCTGCTCGCCCCGAAGTTCGACCACACCCCGTTCCGGACGCCGGACGCGGTGCTGGACGCCGTCGCGGCGGCGCTGACACGGATGGGCCCCTTCGGCAGGGGCCTCGACCTGTGCTGCGGCACCGGCGCCGGAACCGGTGCGGCGGCACGGGTGTGCCGGGACAGCGTCACCGGCGTCGACTTCAGCGCGGGCATGCTCGCCGTCGCCCGGGAGCGCGCCCTGCCCGCCGGTCCGCGCGTCCACTGGGTGCGCGCGGACGCCCGCGCCCTGCCGTTCGCGCCCGTGTTCGACCTCGTGGTGAGCTTCGGAGCGTTCGGGCACTTCCTGCCCCGCGAACTGCCCAGGCTGTTCACGCAGGTCCACTCCGTACTGCGGCCCGGCGGACGCTTCGCCTTCCCCCTCGTCGCCCCGCCCCGGCCCGGCTCGCCGGCGTACTGGACGCTGCTGGGCTTCGACGCGGTGATGCGAGTGCGCAACGCCGTGTGGCGGCCGCCGTTCGTCATGTACTACCGGACCTTCCGGCTGGGCGAGGTGCGCCGCGCGCTGACGGGCGCCGGTTTCCGGGTGGAGCTGCACGCGCTGCCCGAGTTCGGGCGGCGGCGCGACGGCAGCCCGCGCGTCCGCCTGGTCGTGGCCCGGCGGCCGGCACGGTAGCGCCCGGCGCCCCCGCGCCCCGGGCCGGGCACCGGCCGTGCGCCCGCCTCCCGGCCGCCGCCCGCGCTCCGCGCCCGGTGACGCCGCAGGGCATACGGGACGTGTACGCCGGTGCGGGGGAGCGGGGCCGAACCGCCGGGACGCGATGCCCCGTCGGCCCGGCCCCGCCGCCCGTCACAGGGCGCGGTAGACGGCGTCCACGAGCGCCATCTTCCTCGGGTCGTCGGCGATGCGCGGCCCCATGCGGTTCATCACGTAGCCGATGGACACGCCGGCCTCCGGGTCCGCCAGCCCGCAGGACCCGCCGAAGCCGTCGTGCCCGAAGGCCCTCGGGTTGGGCCCGTACGAACCGTTCGGGCCGCTGAGCCACAACCCGAGCCCGGCCTCCGTCTCGCCCTCGAACCCGGCGCCGATGACCAGATCGCGGCAGGCGCCCTGCCCCTCGCGGACCCGCTCGGCGGCCTCCGGGGACAGGAAACGGCGTCCGCCGTACGAGCCGCGGCCCGCGAAGACGCCGTACAGCGCGGCGACGGCCCGCGCGGTGCCGTGCCCGTTGGCGGCCGGGATCTCCGCGGCCCGCCACTGGGGCGTGCCCGCCTCGGCCGCGCCCACCGCGGGATTGGCCAGCGCGGCCAGGGCCGCGGGCGCCAACCGCGCGCGCAGGCCCGCCTGTTCGCGGGCGGGCGGGGCGGGAGGCGGCACCAGCTCCGCCGCCCGGCCGGACTCCTTCTCCGGCAGGCCGATGGTGAAGTCGAGGCCCAGCGGCCCGGTCACCTCCCGCTCCAGGAAGGCCCCGGGCTTCAGCCCGGAGACCCTTCGCACCACCTCGCCGACCAGATGGCCGTAGGTCAGCGCGTGGTAGCCGGACCGGGTTCCCGGCTCCCACCAGGGCTCCATGGCCGCGAGCCGCCCGGTGGTCAGCTCCCAGTCGTACAGCTGCGCGGCGGAATGCCGCTCCCGCAGCCCGCACAGCCCGGCGCGGTGCGACAGCAGATGCCGTACGAGGACCTGCTCCTTGCGCGCCGCGGCGAATTCCGGCCAGTAGGCGGCGACCGGCGCGTCCAGGTCCAGCAGCCCGCGGTCGGCCAGGAGATGGGCGCACAGCGCGACCGGGCCCTTCGTCGTCGACCACACGTTCACCAGGGTGTCCCGCTCCCAGGGCCGGGTGCGTGCGGTGTCGGCCCAGCCGCCCCACAGGTCCACCACCGGCACGCCGTCCACGAGGACGGCCACGGCGGCGCCCAGTTCGCCCCGGTCGCGGAAGTTCTCCTCGAACGCCGTGCGCACCGCCGCGAAACGCGGATCGCAGTGGCCGTGCGCCTGTGCCTCGTGCCCGGTCATGGGCCCCCTCCATCGTCAGCCGTGACCACCCCCGGGCGGCAACGGCGCGGCCCGGGCGGCTCCGAACATACCGACTGGTCGGACCGGACGGAAGCCCGTCCCCGGGCCCCGGCCCGGGGACGGGCGCGGACTCAGGCGTAGGACGGCAGCCAGCGCAGCTTGGCGGCCTCCTGGAACGGTCCGCCGCCCTCGTGGTCGTTGAAGTCGTACACCTCGATCGCCTTGTCCTCGTGCGCCCAGGCGTTGAAGGCCGCGAAGACCGTCGAGGGCGGACAGGTCTGGTCCTCCAGGCCCGTCGAGAACAGCGCGGGCGCCCGGCCGCGCGCCGCGAAGTGCACGCCGTCGAAGTAGGACAGGGTGCGCAGCGCGTCCCGCGCGCGACCGCGGTGGGTCTTCAGGTACAGACCGATCTCCCGGTACGGGTGCCGGTCGGTGAGCGTCGTCGCGCGCGGGAAGTCGCACAGGAACGGCACGTCGGGCGCGACGGCCGCCAGATCCGGCACCAGCCCGCCGACCGCGACCGTGATGCCGCCGCCCTGGCTGACACCGGTGACCACCGTGCGCGCGGCGTCGGTCAGCGGGTGGGAGCGGGCCGCCTCGACCGCCCGCACGGCGTCCGTGAAGACGCGGCGGTAGTAGTAGTGCTCCGGCGCGTCGATGCCGCGGGTCATGAACCCCGGGTACGCCGGAGCGCCGCCGAGCGGGTCCGCGGTACCGCCCCCGCCGCCCCAGGCGCTGCCCTGGCCGCGGGTGTCCATCACGAAGTGCGCCCGGCCCGTGGAGGCCCACAGCAGGTGCTCGTGGGGCAGGCCGCGCCCGCCTCCGTAGCCGACGAACTCCACGACCACCGGCAGCGGTTCGCGTGCCCCGGCGGGCAGGATCAGCCAGCCCTTGACGGGATGGCCGCCGAACCCGGCGAACGTCACGTCGTACACCCGCACCGTGGTCAGGCCGGTGTCCACCGGCTCGAAGCGGGCGTCGAGGTCGTGCTCGCGGGCTTCCTGGAGGGTCTTGGACCAGAACGCGTCGAAGTCCTCGGGCTCCGTGGACGCGCTGCGGCGCGTCCGGAGTTCGTCGAGCGGAAGGTCGAACAGGGCCATGGAGACCGCCTTCGTGACAAGGGCCTGGCAATTCGATCACACCGTATGCGGGTGGTCGGGGCCCTGACCAGGCCCTCTGTGCCGGCGAGGCGGGCCGGCCGCCGGGTCAGGCCCGGCGGTGCGTCCACCGGGGCTCCGTGCGGGCCCACTCGCGCTCCCACTCGGCCAGCCGGTGCCGCAGCGCCACCCGGCGTACCCCGCCGTGCGCGAGCAGGACGGTGGCCACCGCGCCGGCCGTGGCGCAGACGCCCATCGTGAGGGAGTGCTGCACGATCGCGGAGCCGTCCGCCGGCGGGGGCACGCCCCGGCCCCGGGAGTCCAGCCACACCTCCACCACCTCGCCGTGCCGGGTGCCGGCCGGGACGCGCGCCGCGGTCGTCCGCACGGCGCCGTCCGGCTCCGTCCAGCGTACGGTCGCCCGGTAGGAGTGCCGGCCGCCGGCCTGCACCGACGGAAGCCGGTCGGGGGTCCGGCCGATCACCTCGGCGCGGACGCGCTGCCGCTCCGCCTGCTGCCTGCTCGCGGCCGCCCGCGCCTCGTCATGGGCCCACCAGGCCGCGGCCGCCCCCAGCAGGGGAGCGCCGACGAACAGCAGGACGGCGACGGCCAGCACCGTCCACGCCTCCACGACGTCCGACCGGCGCCGCAGCGGATTGCGCCGCCAGCGCCAGCCGCGCACCCGGGTACCCATGTCGACCTCCTCGCCGTCACCGCGGCCGAGGGCGGCAGGGGCGGCCCTACGGGGGCCGGGGCCGCCGCCCGCTCCGCACCACGTACGCGCCAGTGCCCGCACCGCTCCGGTACCCCGTCCGTCCGGCCGGTCTCGCCACCGCGGTCGCCCACCACCTACGCGGGCCGCGGGACAGGTGCCCAGCGGGGCCGGGGAGAAACCGGGCCCGGCGGCCCCGCGCGGGGTCAGCCGAAGCGCTCGACGCGGATCCGGTCCACGGGCTGGCCGGCCGCCACCAGCAGCCGCGAGGCGTGCTCGGCGAAGGAGTTGGAGCCGCACACGAAGGCCTCCCACCCGCCGGGCGGGCGTTCGGCCATGAGCGGCGCCAGATGCGCGGCCGCCAGGCGTCCCACCGGCATGCCCGCCGGCGCGCTCCGGGTGAAGACGCGGGTCGTCTCCGGGCCGAACTCCCGCGCGTAGACCAGCTCCTCGGGGCTGCGCGCGGACACCAGCAGCCGCAGCGGGACGGACAGGCCGCGCGCCCGGTGATGCCGGACCATCGACATCAGCGGTACGACCCCGGAGCCGGCGCCGATCAGCAGCGCGGGACGGTCGCCCGGCCAGGCGAAGAAGCCGCTCAGCGGGCCGCGTACCGCCACCCGGTCGCCCACCCGGGCCACCGTGTGGAACCACCCCGACACCTCGCCGCCCTCGACGTGGTCCAGGGTCAGTTCGATGTGCCCCGAGTCGTCGGGGGCGGACGCGATCGAGTAGTGGCGCTGGGCCACGTACCCGTCCGCGGCGGTCAGCCGCAGGTGCAGATGCTGGCCGGGCAGGTGACCGGCCCAGTCGGGGACGGCGAGGCGGAAGGTGGCGGCGCGCGCCGTCTCACGGCGGATCTCGGTGAGCGTGGCGGTCTGCCACCGGGTCGCCACCTGCTCGCTCACCGCGATCCGCCCGGGCACGGCGAACCGGACCGGGGGAGTGAAGCCGCCCTGCATGTGCGTCGCTGTCTCAGTCACCGGAGTACCGCTGCTCCCGCCAGGGGTTGCCGCGGGCGTGGTAGCCGTTCCGCTCCCAGAAACCCGGCTCGTCGTGGTCGAGAAGCTCCAGGCCCGCGATCCACTTGGCGCTCTTCCAGAAGTACAGGTGCGGCACCAGCAGCCGCGCCGGGCCGCCGTGCTCGGGGGCGAGGGGCTGTCCGTCGTACTCCCAGACGATCCAGGCGCGACCGCCGGTCAGGTCGGCCAGCGGCAGGTTCGTGGTGTAGCCGGTGTGCGCGTAGGCGACGGCGTGGGTGGCGGACGGCAGCGGGCGCACCGCGTCCAGGAAGGCGTCCAGGGACACGCCCCCGAACCGCACGCCGAACTTCGACCAGCCCGTCACGCAGTGGATGTCGCCCGAGTACGCCGACGCCGGCAGGGCGTGCGCCTGCTCCCAGTCCCAGGTGCGGGGCTCGGCGACCAGGCCGCCGATGCGGAAGGTCCAGTCGGCGGGCGCCAGGTCGGGCGTGACCTCGGCGGACAGGACGGGCCAGTCGTCGCGCGCGTCGTACTGACCGGGCGGCAGCCCGGGACGGGCGGCGCGCGGACGCCCGGTGAAGCCTCGGGTGGTGCTGTTCATACGGTGCTGTCTCCGGCCGCCGGCGTGCGGCGGCCCGCTGGTCGGGGCGTGACCGGTGGCTACGCGGTCCATCGGTGGTTACGTATTCAACCGTACGGGGTGGTGTGTTCCTCCCGGTCCCGCACCCCTGGCCGGGCACCTGCTCCGGCCACGCGTCGTACCGCTCCGGACACGCGGCGCACCGGATCAGGTCCGCCTCGGGCCGGCCGGCGAGCCGCTCCCGGCCGGCGGTGCGGCGGCTCCCGGTCACCTGGGCCAGGACGCGGCGGCCCCCGTCCGTCAGACGCGCAACCTGGACCCGGAAGCCGACGAAGAGGCCGAGGGAGCCGGTCGGCCTCTGATCGTTTCCGGTAGGGTGGCCGTCGGCCGGGACAGCCCCGGCCGACGGACCCGAGGAGGTGAGACCCATCGCCACTGTGTCGGCCCGGGTGCTCTCACCTCGGAACAGGGCGGATCACCGCAGCGGGTGACCGCGAGAGCGCCCTTCGGTTCCCGAAAGGCTCTCGGCTTCCATGCCTTCTTCTTCACCTTCCTCCTCTCCTTCTTCTCCTTCTTCTCCTTCTTCTCCTTCTTCTCCTTCTTCCGCTTCGTTCCCCTCCTCCGCCTCGCGTGACTCCGTCGTGGCCGCGCTGCGTGCCGCCGGCTGCGTCTTCGCTGAGGAGGAAGCGGAGTTGCTCCTGACGGCGGCCCGCGATTCCGCCGGACTCACCGCCCTGGTGGACCGCCGTGTCGCCGGAGAGCCCCTCGAACTCGTCGTCGGCTGGGCCGAGTTCCGCGGCCTGCGCATCACCGTCGAACCCGGCGTCTTCGTGCCCCGGCGCCGCACCGAGTTCCTCGTCGAGCAGGCCCTCGCCCACGCCCCGGACGCGGCCGTCGTCGTGGACCTGTGCTGCGGCTCGGGCGCCCTCGGCGCGGCCCTGGCCGACGCGCTCGGCGACGTGGAGCTGCACGCCGCGGACATCGACCCGGCCGCCGTGCGCTGCGCCCGCCGCAATCTGGCGGCCTACGGCGGGCACGTCCACGCCGGCGACCTGTTCGACGCGCTCCCCGGCGACCTGCGGGGCCGGATCGACGTCCTGGCGGCCAACGTGCCCTACGTCCCCACCGGCGAGGTGCCCCTGCTGCCGGCCGAGGCCCGCGACCACGAGCCGCCGACCGCCCTCGACGGCGGTGCGGACGGGCTCGACGTCCTGCGCCGGGTCGCCGCCGAGGCGCCCCGGTGGCTCGCCCCCGGCGGCCTGCTGCTGGCCGAGACGAGTGGGCGCCAGGCAGCCGGGGCGCTGGCCGCCGTCACCCGCGGCGGTCTGGCGGCGCGCTCGGCCGTCTCCGAGGAGTGGTACGCCCATGTGGTGATCGGCACCCGGGAGCGATGAACCGGGCTCCGTCGCCGCGGAGGCTCGTGCCCGGCCCGCGTCACCCACCTGTCCCGGCAACCTAGGCCGGATGCGTGGCCCGCGCGACGAGCAGGGCCACGTCGTCGGCGTTCTCCGGTTCGTGCAGGGTGCGCAGGAGCAGGTCGCACACCTCCTCCAGGGGGCGGTCGGGGCCGTCCAGCACGGACAGCAGGGCGTCCAGCCGTTCGTCGAGCGCGTGCCGGCGCGTCTCCACCAGTCCGTCGGTGTAGAACACCAGCAGGTCGCCGGGCTCCAGGTCGACGGTGGTGGTGGCGAAGGGGACGCCGCCGACCCCCAGCGGCACCCCGGTCGGCACCTCCAGCAGCGCCGGGGGGCGCCCGGCGCGGACCCGGGCCGGGGGCAGGTGCCCGGCGTTGGCGATCCGGCACTGGCGCCGATGCGGGTCGTGCACGGCGTAGACGCAGGTGGCGATGGCCTGGTCCAGGCCGGTGGCGGTCCGGTCGAGGTGCTCCAGGAGCAGCGCCGGGTCCAGGTCGAGGGAGGCCAGGGTGTTCGTCGCGGTGCGCAGCCGCCCCATGGAGGCCGCCGCCGTGATGCCGCTGCCCATCACATCGCCCACCACCAGCGCGGTCTTGCAGCCGTCCAGCGGGATCACGTCGAACCAGTCGCCGCCGACCTCGCTCGTCGCCTCCGCGGGCTGGTAGCGGGAGGCCACCTCCAGGCCGCCCGTCACCGACGGCACGCTCGGCAGCAGGCTGCGCTGGAGGGTCAGGGCGGTGTCGCGGGCGTTCTGGTACCAGCGGGCGTTGTCGATCTGCACCGCCGCCCGGGCGGCCAGCTCCCGGGCCAGCAGCAGGTCGTCCTCGCCGAAGGGCAGCGGATTGCGGGTCCGCTTCAGATCCAGCGCCCCCAGCACCTCGCCGCGCGCGATCAGCGGTACGGCCAGATACGAGTGGACACCCGCCCGGCGCAGCAGCTCGGCCGCCTCGGGGGAGCGGGCGATGCGCGGCAGGTCCCCCTCCCGCACCCGCGGGACCATCACCGGGTTCCCGGTGCGCACGCACTCGGTGACGAGGCGGTCGGGCGCGTACCGGGCCACCTGTCCGGGAGGATCGGCCGCCCGCAGGGCGTCGGGGGCGTCGTCCGCCTGCACCGCGAGGGCGCGGATCGCCGCGGGTTCGGCGGGGGACAGGTTGCTGCGCCGGCCCTTCACCACCGCCTCCAGCAGGTCCACGGCCGCCACGTCGGCGAGCTCGGGCACCGCCACGTCGGCCAGCTCGTGCGCGGTGCGGTCCAGCTCCAGGGTGGTGCCGATGCGGGCGGAGGCGTCGGCCACCACGGCCAGGCGGCGCCGCGCCGCCTCCGCCTCGACACCGGCCCGGTACCGGTCGGTGACGTCCACCACCGACAGGGCCACGCCCAGCACCGTCCCGTGGGCGTCCTCCAGCCGGTACAGCGACACCGACCAGGCGTGGTCGTGGTCCGGATCGGCGGGGGTCCGGCCGTGGGCGGGCCGGTCGACGACCGGCCGTCCGGTGTCCCGGACCTCACGTGCCGCGGACTCCAGCGCGTCGGCGTCCAGGCGGGGCAGCACCTCGCGGATGCGGCGCCCGATGTGCTCCGCGGCCGGCCTGCCGTCGATCTGCTCCAGCGCCGGGTTGACGGAGACGTACCGCAGACCGGTGTCGAGGACGGCCAGACCGATCGGGGACTGCTCGATCACCCGCGACGACAGCGCCACGTCCCGCTCCAGCCGCCGCACCGTCGCCTGGTCGGCGGCGAGCCCCAGCGCGTAGACCTCCCCCCGGTCGTCCAGCAGCCGCATGTTGCGGAACTCCACGAGCCGGGTGGTGCCGTCCTTGCAGCGGACGGGGAACGCCCCGGCCCAGCTCCGCCCGGTCTCCATCACGTCGGCGAACAGCTTCACGACCAGATCGAGATGCTGTTCGTGCACCATGATCCGGGCGGCGTACCGTCCCAGCGCCTCCCGTGCCGAGTAACCGAACAGTTCCTCCGCCTGCGGGCTCCACAGCACGATCCGGCCCCGGGCGTCCAGCACCACCGAGGCCACGCCCAGCACGTCGAGCAGCCCGCTGGGCCGCACCGGCCCGCGCGGCGGCTCGTCGCCCTGGATCACGGGGGTCCCGGCTGCGCTCATCCCCTGCCCCGCCTTCGCCGTTCCACGCGGCACGCCTTCCCGATGCCGACTCTCCTGTTCTACCGCGTACTACCGCGTACCGGACCGTTTCCCGCGGGCCCCCGCGGTTTCCTTCCACCTTCCCCCACCCCCGGCCCGGGCGCCCGCGAAGGCGCCGGGACCGCGGGCGGGGCCGCGTTCCCCGTGCCGGCGTCCGCGGCTCGCGCCGGTAGTGCTCCGCCGTAGGTGGTGCTTTTCTAGGGATATGCGCGCGATGTCCCGCGCGGCGCCCGCAGGGCGGCCCTCCGCGGGCCGTGCCGCGGCCACGAGAGGAGCGATCACGATGGACGGCGAGCGATCCCACCCGGAATCCGTCTCGGTGGAGCTGAGCGGATGCAGCAAGGAAGACGCCCGGACCGTGTTCGACGCCCTGTGCGCCTGCTTCTCGTCCGACCGGTGCGAGGACGACGTGCTCCGGGAGTACGACGCGGTGCGCCCCACCGTGTGGCTCGGCACCTTCGACGTCGCCGACGCCCACCAGGGCGAGTGCGGTCCCACCCGGCTGCGCGCCTCCGTGGAGGCCGACGCGCAGGGCGGCTACTGGGCGATCGAGCGGTTCCGCACCACCCTGGACTCCCTGTTCGCCGTGCGCGACCTGTGCGGGTCCTCCGGTGACCAGGAGCGGGAGCTGCACGTACGGCTGGAGAGCCGGTAGCGGTGTGACCGGGTGACGGGGCGGGGCACGGCTCCGCCCCGGCGGGGAGAACGTGCGCACCGCCACTTATGCAACTAGTTGCAAAAAGCGGCGGGGGTCCTCTAGAACAGAGGCACGACACCGTGCACGGAGGGCCCGATGAGCCGTTACCCCCACCTGCTGAGCCCGCTCGACCTGGGCTTCACCATCCTGCCCAACCGGGTCCTCATGGGCTCCATGCACGTCGGCCTGGAGGAGGCCGAGCGCGGGTTCGAGCGGATGGCCGCGTTCTACGCCGCCCGCGCGCGCGGGGGAGTGGGCCTGATCGTCACCGGCGGCATCGCGCCCAACGAGGAGGGACGGCCCTACGAGGGCGGCGCCAAGCTCACCACCGCCGCCGAGGCGGACCGGCACCGGGTCGTCACCGAGGCCGTGCACCGCGAGGGCGGCCGGATCGCCCTCCAGATCCTCCACTTCGGCCGGTACGCCTACCACCGCGACCTGGTCGCCCCGAGCCCGCTCCAGGCGCCCATCAGCCCCCACGTGCCCCGCGAGCTGACCGGCGCCGAGGTCGAGCGGACCATCGAGGACTACGCCCGCACCGCCCGCCTCGCCCGGCAGGCCGGCTACGACGGCGTGGAGATCATGGGTTCCGAGGGCTACCTGATCAACGAGTTCATCGCCGCGCGGACCAACCGCCGCACCGACCGCTGGGGCGGCTCGTACGAGAACCGCATGCGCTTCCCCGTCGAGATCGTCCGCCGGGTCCGCGAAGCCGTCGGCGAGGACTTCATCGTCGTCTACCGGCTGTCCATGCTGGATCTGGTGCCGGACGGCTCGTCGCTGGACGAGGTGGTCGCGCTCGCCCGCGCCGTCGAGGCCGCCGGCGCGACGATCATCAACACCGGCATCGGATGGCACGAGGCCCGCATCCCCACCATCGCCACCTCCGTGCCGCGCGGCGCCTACACCTGGGTGACCAAGCGGCTGATGGGCGAGGTGTCGGTGCCGCTGGTCACCACCAACCGCATCAACACCCCCGAGGTCGCCGAGCGGCTGCTCGCCGAGGGGTACGCCGACATGGTGTCGATGGCCCGCCCGATGCTCGCCGACCCCGACTTCGTCGCCAAGGCCGCCGCCGGCCGCCCCGAGGCGATCAACACCTGCATCGGCTGCAACCAGGCGTGCCTCGACCACACCTTCAGCGGGCAGATCACCTCCTGCCTGGTCAACCCGCGGGCCTGCCACGAGACCGAGCTGGTGCTGTCCCCGGTCCGGCGCCGCAAGCGCGTCGCGGTCGTCGGCGCCGGACCGGCCGGACTCGCCTGCGCGGTCACCGCCGCCGAACGCGGCCACACGGTCACCCTCTTCGACGCCGGAAGCGAGATCGGCGGCCAGCTCAACGTCGCCCGCAAGGTCCCCGGCAAGCAGGAGTTCGACGAGACGCTGCGCTACTTCCGCACCCGGCTCGACGAGCACGCCGTCGACGTCCGCCTGAACACGTGGGTGACCGCCGGGGACCTCGACGGCTACGACGAGGTGGTCCTCGCCACCGGCGTCACCCCCCGCGTCCCCGACATCCCCGGAATCGGCCACCCGAGCGTCCTCGGCTACCTCGACGTCCTGCGGGACGGCGCCCCCGTCGGCGAACGCGTCGCCGTCCTCGGCGCGGGCGGCATCGGCTTCGACGTCGCCGAGTTCCTCACCGACGGCGGCGACCAGGCGCACGAGGACCCCGATACCTACTTCCGCCACTGGGGCGTCGACACCCGCTACCGCGCACCGGGCGGGCTGGCCGCCCCCGAGCGGCCCGCCCCGCCCCGCACCGTCCACCTGCTCCAGCGCAAGACGGCCAAGGTCGGCGCCGGGCTGGGCAAGACCACCGGCTGGATCCACCGCACCGAGCTCAAGCACCGCGGCGTCACCATGCTCCCCGGGGTGCGCTACGACCGCATCGACGACGCAGGGCTGCACCTGACCGTCGGCGGCGAGAGCACCGTCCTGGCCGTCGACACCATCGTCCTGTGCACCGGCCAGGAGCCGCGCCGGGACCTGTACGAGGCCCTGGTCGCCGCCGGACGCGACGCGCACCTGATCGGCGGCGCCGACGTGGCCGCCGAACTGGACGCCAAGCGCGCCATCAAGCAGGGCACCGAGCTGGCCGCGGCCCTGTAGGCGCCGGGGCCGTCCCTAGGATGACCCCCATGTCACTCCCGCACGCGATCCTCACCGCCCTGCTCGAAAAGCCGTCGTCGGGGCTCGAGCTGACCCGCCGGTTCGACAAGTCGATCGGTTACTTCTGGTCGGCGACGCACCAGCAGATCTATCGCGAGCTGGGGAAGCTGGAGGCCGACGGCCTGATCCGCGCCCTGCCGGCCGAGCAGCCGGCCCGCGGACAGAAGAAGAGCTACGAGGTCCTGCCCGCGGGCCGCGACGAACTGGCCCGCTGGACCGCCGCCGCCCAGGACCCGAAGCCCATGCGGGACCCGCTCCCGCTGCGTCTGCGGGCCGCCGCGGTCGTCGGCACCACGGGCCTGGAAGCCGACCTGCGGCGCCATCTGGAGCTGCACGAGCGGCAGCTGGCCGAGTACCGGGAGATCGAGGAGCGGGACTTCCCGCCCGGGAAGGACGGCGCCGAGGACCGGCTGCGGCACCTGGTGCTCCGGGCGGGCATCGACCTGGAGACGTTCTGGACGCGGTGGCTGCGCCACGCCCTGGCGGAGTTCGCCGACCTGCCCGGCAGCGAGCCCGCCTGAGGGCGCGCCGCGGACACGGGCGGGCGGCGCGGCGCACCGGCGACGGGAGTGTGACGACAGACCCTAGGAAAGATCCGTACCGGCATCTCGTGGCGTGACCTGCCCGAACGCTACGGGCCCTGGCAGACGGTCTACACCCGCTTCCGCCGCTACGCGATCGAGGGTGTGTTCACCCGGGCCCTGCAGCAGATCCAGGCCCGGGCGGACGCCGCCGGGGACATCGACTGGCTGGTCCAGATCGACTCCACCATCGTCCGCGCCCACCAGCACGCCGCCGCGACCGGCCAGAAAGGGGGAGACACCGGCAGGACGCACCGGACGATCACGCCCTCGGCCGATCCCGAGGCGGACTGACCACCAAGGTCCACCTCGCCTGCGACGGCAGGGGCCGCCCTCTCGCCCTCCTGGTCACACCGGGCCACGCCCGGGCTGATGACGACGCGCCCTCGGTGCGCACGTCGAGCGCGGCCAGGTACGCCCGGCCAAGCGCTACGACAGCGTCTGCGCACAAGCCCTGCTGGACAACGTCCGTGTTCCCCGCACCGGATCGGACCGGCCACGCTGCCACCCCGACCATGTGATCGCGGACAAGGCATACAGCTCTCGTGGTTTCCGCGGCTGCCTGCGACGACGCGGCATCGCGCACACGATCCCGGAAAAGACCGACCGGCAGCGGCGCCGGCAGCACCGCGGAAGCCGCGGTGGCCGGCCACCAGGATTCAGCCGGGAGATCTACCGCCGACGCGACCTCGTCGAACGCTGCTTCAACCAGCTCAAGGGCTTCCGTGCCATCGCCACCCGATACGAGAAGACCGCCACCTCATACGAAGCAACGGTCACACTCGCATCGCTCCTGCTCTGGGCAAGATCCGTTGAAGGCGGACCCTAGTGGCTGACATGACGTGGTACATCCCCAAGCGGTCCGCTGTCGTGTGGGCGACACATCGCACTCCGGTTCTCACCTGACAGCCGCGGGGTATCGGCCGGCGGCCTGGGTGTGCGGGGGCGGTCTGCGCACTGGTCATGGAAGGGGTGGGCCGCTGTCTGCTGGTGATCTGCTGGAACGAGGCCGAGTATCGCGACTGATCAATTCGAACGGAAGGTCGAAAAGCGATCAAAGTTCAATCTCCTTGATATGGCTGCGTACCTTTTAGCGGGGTTTAGAGACAGGACGGTGAAATGATTTGACGGTCCGTGCGCTGTACTGGCAACAGGCTCCACGTCAAGTCGGGAGGGGGCCCAGGACGGCGGGCCAACTTCTGGAACGGAGCGGTTCGCAGCCGACAGGAGATTCCGATGTGGAGTGCCGGAATCTGCTGTGGCGGCCGTGCCGTGGCCGGTGTCGGCGGCGTTCGCCGTCAGGACCTGACCTTACGTAAGGGTCAGTCGACTCGAAGGGATGAGGCCCAGTGTTCTTCGAAAACCGTATGCGCGTCATTGGCGCGGGGATTCTCGCAGTCGGTGCGTTCGCGTTCGGCGCCCCGGGGGTGGCGGCCGCGCAGTCGCAGACCCTGACGGGGGCTGTCCGCGACGAGCTCCGTCTCGCGCCCGGCACGACGGATGTCGTCATCGCGGCTCCGTCTGGCTGCACGGCCAGGAAGTTCACGAACGGTCTCGGTGAGGCCACCTGCACGAGTGGGAACGGCCAGTTCCGGGTCACGATCACCTGCAAACGGTCCACCGGGAGCATCTACACCGCTCAAGGGCCGTGGAAGACGCCGGGCCCGAACGCCAGGAGCGCGCGATGGTGCGGCGCCTCCAGCGACACAATCACGTATGCGGGGGTGCAGAAGACCAACGGGTGAGCGGTGGCTACCTGCGGAGGTTTTGCGTAGAGACTGAGCCTCCCGGTAGCGGAAGCACACCACACAACCTCGTCTGACCAGTGCGAACACCAAGACCCCGGTCGCTGAGCTCTGCCCTCGGCCGGGGTCCCGGCGCTCTCCGGGCCGGGCGTACCGCTCGAACCACTGATGGACAAAAGCGACTTAATCGGCAGAAGAGAAGCGGGACAAGGCGGTGTAAATCCGAATTGCGATGTGTCGGCTTCGTAGCGGTGAGGTCATGGCAGTGACGGCTGGTCAGGTGCGACACGTTCTCGCAGGTCTTGGGCCTATGGCGATGGCTGGTCGCTGACATGAAGCGGCGTCTGGTGTTCTAGAAGCGGTACGGCCTGGCGCGGCGGCGCAGGAACCAGACTCCGGCGATGACCCCGGACCCGACCAGGGCGCCGCCCGCCACCAGGGTGGCGGTGCCGTAGTCCCGCACGGCCCCGCCGACGCCGCCGAGGACACCGCGTGACGGCGAGGCCGTGGCGGCCGGCGCCGCCGGCCGGCTGGGGGACGGGGAGGATGCCGGGGCGACGATGACCGTCTGGGTGCCGGCGGTGTTGTTGTTCGAGCACAGGACGATGACCGTGTAGGTGCCCGGGGTGACGTTCGGCCACGCGGCGGACTGCTCGGCGCCGGTCCCCGACAGGGCCGCCTGCCGCCCCTGGGCGAAGCTCGTCTGGCCGCTGTCCAGCAGCGACGCGGTGCCCCAGCTGCCGTTGATCCGGCCGCAGGCGCTCGTCGTGACGGACACCGTCGAACCGCTCGTGCTCACGGAGATCCCGGACACCGCGGCAGCCGGCCCCGCGGCCGGCGCGACGGGCAGCGCGGCGGCTGCCACGGCCGGGCCCCAGCGGAGAAGTGACGGGGAGATGCGCATGTGGACCGCCTGCCCTCCGGCGGCACGGCCGGCGGTACGTCCCTCGCGCCGCCGATCGGGAAACGCCCGTGCTGCCTCACAGGCAGCCAACAGGGCCGTGACGGCGCCCGCATGCCGGGCGCCCCCGCCCAGGTGACGTACCGGGCCCGCCGGCGGACGGCGGTCTCACCGACGGCCTCCCGTCGTCACCGTCCGCTCCGCCGAGAACCCGCCCCAGGTGCCGTCGGGCAGCCTGGCCCGCAGCCGCACCCGGTGGGTGACACCGGCCTCCTGCCCGGCGTAGAAGCTGTACTCCGCCCGGTCGCGCGGGGCCTTCCCGCCGAACACCAGCGAGGTGGCCGCCCGTCCGTCGAGGTGGATCTGGTACTCGGTGACCAGGCCGTCCGCGCGCGGCGGGACCCAGACCAGGTCGATGTAGTACGCGCCGTCGGCCCGGTGGCTGCTCGCCCGCAGGCCGGTCGGGGCGGTGGCCCGTCCGTCGTCGGTCCCCGGCGTGGTGAGGCGGACGGCGGGACCGGCGGGGGAGAGGTTGTCGGCCGCGTCCCGGGCCCGGACGGTGAAGGAGTACCGGGTGCCGGGCCGCAGCCCCGTCACGACGGCCGCCGTCTGGCCGCCGCCCACGCTGTGGACCTTGGCGCCGCCCTGGTAGACGTCGTACGACACCACGCCCCGGTCGTCCCGCGCCGCCGACCAGGACAGCTGGACGACCCGGCCCCCGGCCGCCCGGCCCCTGACCCGCTCCGGAGGCGTCGGCGCCGAGCGGTCGGCCGCGACCGCCGCGGGCGTCGTGGCCCGCACCTCGCGGCTGCGCGGCCCGAGCCGCCCGTCGGCGTCCCGCGCCCGCACCGTGAAGACGTACGCGGTCGACGGCCGCAGCCGGGTCACGTCCACCATGCGCGCCGAACCGGCCACCTCCGTCACCTTCGCGCGGCCGCGGTACACCTCGTACCGCTCGGCCCCGGCGACCGCGTTCCACATCACGTGCACACTGGTCGCGCTGCCCGCCTCGGCGGTGACGCCCGTCGGTGCCCCCGGCAGCCGGCCGCCGGGCTCGCCGGAGCCCGCGCCCCAGCCGCAGGACGCCACCAGCGTGAGCGCCGAGCAGAACAGGGCGCAGCGACGCCAGGTGGCGGCGGGGGCCGGGGACGCGGAGGAGCCGCCGCCGGCCCCCGCGGCGGCGGGAACCTCGGGAACGTCGGCAACGGATACGCCTCGCACGGCAGCCCTCCCGGAACGGCGCGACGGCAATGGTCCGGACCAATATGCCGGTGTTGGCGCGACCACATCAAGAGGGTGCCGTTGGTGACCGCGTCCGGGGGTTACGTATGCTGAGGCTCTGTACGGCCCAATGCCCCAAGACCGCTGGGGAGTTCGGGCCGGTGGCGCGGACCGCTGTCGTCGCTGATGCCGCGCCGGCGCGGGCGGCCGGGCAGCCGGGAGCCGGCACAGGCACGGGTGCCCGGCCGCCGGTGGAGCGGCGCGGGGCCGTACGCCGTCTGGCCCCCGATGCTGGACCCGTGATCGATCCGGGACCACATTTGGGCGGAACGTCCGTTATGTTCCCGACGGAAGGCCCCTCGTGCGTCTCCAGTCGTTGACCCTGGTGGCGGCCGGCGCCGCCCTGCTCGCCCCGACGGCGCCGGTCACGGCCCCGCAGCAGCAGCCGCGGGCACAGACTCGCGCAGAACCGGCGCACACCGAGCCGGCCCGTCCGGCACCGGTCCGCGCGGACAGGTTCCGCGCGGACAGGTTCCGCGCGGACCGGTTCCGCCTGGGCCGGGCCCGTCCGAAGCCGGCCGCGAGGCAGGAGGGAGCCGTCCGCGCCGCCGAACTGCTGGCCAGGGTGCGGGAGTGCGTCCCCGTCTCACACGGCCGCTACCGCAGCGACGCCGCAGCGCCGGCGGACATCCCGGTCTGCGGTACCCGTGACGTCGTCTTCTGGAAGGCGGACATGGACATCGACTGCGACGGGCAGCCCGGGACCCGCTGCAACCACCGCACCGACCGCTCCTACACCGCAGCCACGGCCTACCCCCAGTCCGACGGCCGCCCGCTCGACGCCGAACGCCTCCCCTACATCGTCGTGCCCGCCGCGAGCCGCCTCTGGGACCACCGCGCGCACGGCGTGCGGGGCGGGTCGGTCGCGGCCGTGGTCCACGGTGACCGGGTCCGGTACGCGGTCGTCGGCGACACCGGGCCGCGCGACATCATCGGCGAGGCGTCCTACGCCGCCGCCGAGGCCCTCGGCATCGACCCCGACCCGCACACCGGCGGCACGCCCTCCGGGGTGACCTACATCGTCTTCAAAGGCAGCCGCGTCACGCCCATCGAGGACGGAACCGCGGCGGCGCTGACCGGGGAACGGCTCGCCCGGCGGTTCGCCCGCGGCGACTGAGGGCGCCGCGATCCTGCCGGGGCCCAGCCCGCCCCGGAGCGCCACCGCCGCCTCCCGCCTGACGGCCGGCCGCCGTGCCCGCAGGCCGGTCCGGCCCGCCCAGGAGGCCCGCACCGCCGACCGCGCGGGGGAGCGCGAGCCGGTCGTCGTCGACGCAGGCGGCGCCGCCGAGGTCGCCCGCGGCCCGCGAGGAACACCACCGGCGCCGCACGCGCCTGCGGCCGGGCGGCCCGCCCGCGGCCGGCGCAGCGCGGGGCGAGCGCCACCGCCCGCGGACGCTCCGCCCGCGGTCCACGGCGCCGGCGGCCGCGCGCTGCCCGTGGGGCCGCACCGGCCCGCCCCCGCCACGCCGCGCCGGACGGACGGTGGACAATCCCTGTGCGACGATCACCCAGCCGGAGGAGACCCATGACGGCAGCCCGCGGACGGACCGGACGACCGCCCCTGACCGAGGAGCGCAAGGCGGAGATCCGGCTGGAGATCGCCCGGGCCGCGGTGGACCTCTTCGTCTCCCAGGGCGTCACGGCGACGACGGGCGAGCAGATCGCGCGGGCGGTCGGCGTCTCCGCGCGAACCGTGTGGCGCTACTTCCCGAGCAAGGAGAGCTGCGTACGTCCCCTGCTCGCCGCCGGCATCGACGTGATCGCCGCCCAGTTGCGGCAGTGGCGCCCCGGCCGGCCGCTGGACGAGGCCTTCGACTTCGACCGGGACCTCGCGGGCGACGACCGCCTGCTGCCGGGCCCCGACCCGGCCGCCGTCGGAGCGCTGGTACGGCTCACCCGCAGCGAACCGGGACTGCGCGCGGTCTGGCTCCAGACGTACGACGAGGCCGAGCCGGTCTTCGCCCGCGCTTTCGCCGAGCGGGCCGGCCTGCCCGCCGACGACCTGCGTCCGGCCATCCAGGCGGCCATGTTCAACGCGGCGCTGCGCGCGGCGGTCGAACACCACGCCTGGCACGCCGCCGGCCCGGCCCCCGACCCCCGGACGGCGAGGGCCGGGCTGGCGGCCACCTTGCGTTCGGCCCTCGCCGTGGCGACGGAGGGGCTCACCTGAGGGACGCCGCGCGACTCGTCGAGTCCGGGCGAGCAGCGCGCTGTTCCCGACGGGGCGGTTCTCCAGTCGCCGGCAGCGCGCGCACCCTGATCCGCTGCCGCGGACTCGCGTCGGGCCGGCCGCCACGCGCGTCGCCGGTGGTGGCCGGCCCGCCGTCCGATTCCTCTCACTCCGCGCGCTCCGGCACGGCGTCCTGGGTGCCGCCCTGGTGCTCCGGCGTTCGGTGTTCCGGTGGCAGCCGGTGCTCAAGGCGCAGCATCAGCACTCCGCCCAGCGTGGCCAGGAGGCCCACGGCGAGCCAGGGGAGCAGGCGGTTCTGGCTGAAGAGCAGGCCGAACAGGCTGGGCGCGACGATGCTCGAGCAGGCGAAGGAGTACTGGAACGCCGCCAGGTAGGTGCCCCGCGACCCGGCCGGCGCCGCGGCCGCGGCGAGGGCGTTCGACGAGGGGCCGTAGGTCATCTCCGCGATGGTGTAGCACATCACCACGGCCACCAGGTACGGCACCAGCGCCTTGGACGGCAGCAGCACGGCCGCCGCGGAGGCGGCGCACCACAGCACCCACAGTCCGCCGGCCCACGCCATGGCGCGGGCGCGGGTGCAGTGGCGGCGGACGAAGCGGTTGTAGGCGGCCGTGCAGGTGGCCAGCAGCAGGGTGTTCAGGGCCAGCAGGGGGCCGGGGGCCCAACTGGGTCCGGACAGGCCCTGGACGACGTAGACGGGCAGCGACAGGGTGAGGAACGTGCTGCACAGGGCGAAGATCGTGCACGTCCCGATCAGCGCGAGATAGGGACGGTCCCGCAGCAGCGCCCGGAGGCCGACGTGGGCCCCGGCCGGTGGCGGGGCGTGCGGGGCGGAAGGCACCGCGAAGACCACCAGCAGCGCGGCGGCGAGGAACGCCAGTGCGCTGCCGAGGACCAGCCCGTCGTACACGCGCGTGGAGTCGGCGGTGAGCAGCAGGCCCGCGAGCAGCGCCCCGCCGCCGGCGCCCGTCTCCCGCATCATCCCGGTCCGCGCGAACCAGTGGTCCTTGGCGTCCACGCCTTCGGCGTCCGCGTGGTCGGCGATGAGCGTGAAGACCGAGGACCAGTAGATCCGCAGCCCGACCGTCGTCACCAGGACGGCGGCCACTAGCGACGCCGCCCCGGAGACCGTCGGGTAGAGCAGGAAGCCGGTCCCTTGCAGAGCCTGGCCGCCGGCGACCACCGGCCGCGGCCCGAGCCGGTCGACGAGCCGTCCGACGGCTAACGGCACCGGCAGCGTCAGCGCGGTGGCCACGCTGACGAGGAGGCCGATCGTCGACAGGTCGAGATCGGTGACCCGTAGGAAGTACAGCAGTGACAGCGGGAGATACAGGCCCGTGCCCAGCGAGTCGATCGCCACCGCCGCCAGGAGCGGCCGGCTGCTGCGGCCGCGTCGCCCCGTGCCGTCCGTCCCTGCCCCTGCCACCTTGACTCCTCGTCCATGCGGTCCGCCGGCCGCCCGGCCGTGCCGGTCAGCCGAACCATCGGCCGGGTTCGCGGCCGGCCACGATCATCTCGCCGGCGGCTCCCCGTCGGGAAACGGAGCGGTGAGGCGGTAGCCGACCCCCTGGTGCTCGACCGCGGCCAGAGCCGGCGGACGCCGGTCGGGTAAGGCCCGCAACGCCTGGAGGATCCTGCTGCCGGCCGGCTCCGCCGTCCGCTCCCGTCGTTGTCAGCCGGCTGTCAGGACCTCCACGCCGAGCGTCCTGAGCCGGTCCACGACCGCGTCGTGGGGGTCGGCGTCGGTGATCACTCCGCTGACCTCCTGCCAGGGCAGGACGCGGAACCGCGACGCCGTGCCGATCTTCTCCGAGGAGGCGAGGATGTAGGTGTCGGCGGCCCGCGCGGACAGGGCGCGCTTCATCGCCGCCTCCTCGGCGTCGCCGGTGGTCAGTCCCGCCTCGGGGTGCACGCCGGTGACGCCGAGCAGACAGAGGTCGGCGGAGACGTTCTGCGCCGCCTCCACCGCGGCGGCACCGCAGGTCACCGCCGAGTGCTTGAACACGCGGCCCCCGAGCAGGAACAGCTCCGCTCGCGGATGGCCGAGCAGCGCCGCGGCGATCGTCGGGCTGTGGGTGATCACGGTGCAGGCGAGATCCTGGGGGAGGGCACGGGCGACGGCCAGGGCGGTGGTGCCGCCGTCGAGAATCAGCGCGCCGCCCGGCCCCACCAGCCCCGCGGCCACCGAAGCGACCTTCTGTTTGCCGTCCGGGGCCACGGTCTGCCGGGCGGCATAGTCGACCACCGCCGGGGAAACGGGCAGCGCGCCCCCGTAGACCCGCTGGCACAGTCCCTCGGCGGCGAGGTCGCGCAGGTCGCGCCGCACGCTGTCCTCGGAAATCCCGAGTTCGGCGGCGACCTCCTTGGCGACGATCTTGCCCTCGCGGGCCAGCAGACCGAGCAGGTGGTCGCGTCGTTCAGCAGCCAGCATGCACACTCTCTCCTGTTCTTGCACGTTCTGGCATGTATGGTAGCGCCCCATGACCGACAAGCCCATGCTCATCCTCATCGCCGGGCCCTATCGCTCCGGCACGGGCGGCGACCCGCAGGCCATGGCCGCCAACCTCGCCCGCCTCGAAGCCGCCGCCTGGCCGGTCTTCGCCGCCGGCCACCTCCCCGTGATCGGGGAATGGATCGCCCTGCCCGTCCTGCGCTCCGCCGGTGCGGGTCCCACCGACCCCCTCGCGGACCAGGTGCTCTACCCGGCCGCCGACCGCCTGCTCGCGCACTGCGACGCCGTGCTGCGCCTGCCCGGCGACTCCGCCGGAGCCGACCAGGACGTCGCCGCCGCCCGCCGCCGCGGCCTGCCCGTCTACCACGACGCGGCCGGGATTCCCCGCCGCACCCCGCGGGGGGCCGCGTGAGACCCCGCCCCGGTATCGACCTTCCCGACCACCGCGGCCGCACCGGCCTCGACCAGGCCGGACGCGACCTGCACCGCAACCCGGGCGTCGTGATCCGTGACGTCGAGCTCACCTCTCAGGGCTGGCACGTCCTGCGGCGCACCACCTTCGACTACCGCCGCCGCGACGGACGCTGGGAAACCCAGCAGCGCGAGACCTACGACCGCGGCAACGGCGCCGTCGTCCTGCCCTACGACACCGCACGCGGCCGTGTCCTGCTCACCCGCCAGTTCCGCTATCCGGCCTACGTCAACGACCACCCCGACGGCATGCTCATCGAAGCGGCCGCGGGGCTGCTCGACGCGGACGACCCGCACACCGCCATCCGACGCGAGAGCGCCGAGGAACTCGGCGTCACCCTCGGTCCGCTCACCCACATCCTCGACGCCTATATGAGCCCCGGTTCCGTCACCGAACGCCTCCACTTCTTCGCCGCCCCCTACACCCCGGCCGACCGGACCGGACCCGGCGGCGGACTCGAGGAGGACGGCGAGGACATCGAGGTCCTCGAACTTCCCTTCGCCGAGGCCCTCGCCATGACCCGCGACGGACGCATCACCGACGGCAAGACCGTCCTGCTCCTGCAATGGGCCGCCCTGGACGGCCCCTTCACCCACTGGCGGGAGTCCGCAGACCGCGCCGCGCCCTTCCGTCCGGAGTGACTCCACGGGCCCCGAGACCGGGACGACAGCCGCGGGGCCGGGGCGCGGGCGGCCGTCGGTGTCGAGCCAGGCCGCGCCGCCCCACGCCCGGCGCACCGCTCCGCACTTCTTCGCCCTCCCCTCCCGCGCTACCGGACTCGCCGTCCGCGTCGGCGGGGCGACGACGTCGTCCGGTGGTCACTGGGCTGCGGTCAGGCGCCGCTGTTCGAGGTAGATGCCGGTGAAGACCGCGACCTTGGCGCGCAGGACCCAGGGGTCGAAGGGCTTGCCGATGTAGTCGACCGCGCCGGCGGCATAGCCACGGGCGGAGTGTTCGGGGTCGGTGCCCATGGCGGTGAGAAAGATGATGGGCACGTCACGGGTACGAGGGCGGCGTTTGATGTGGGCAGCGGTCTCGTAGCCGTCCATGTCGGGCATCTGGACATCCATGATGATCACGGCGAAGTCGTCGTGGTCCAGGAGTGCTTTGAGGGCGTCGCGGCCAGAGGAGACGGCGACCGGTTCCTGGTCGAGGGTGGCCAGGACGGCGGTCATGGCCAGCAGGTTGTCCGGCTGGTCATCGACGATGAGGACCTTGGGCATGGCCCGTGGCACCGCGGGTGGCGCGGCGGTGGCGGCGCGGACGTGTTCGACCGCCTCCAGCTGTCGTTCCAGCAGCGAACAGCGCTGTTCGGCTTCGTCGCGCTGTTCGCGCGCTTCGCGGAGCTGAGCGGACAGGTGGGTGACTTCGTCCTGCAACCGGTCGCGTTCGTGCAGCAGGTCGGTGACGTCGGGATGGGCAGCGGCCAGGCGTTCGGCTCGTTCCCGTTCCGCGCTCCATTCCGCTTCCAGCTGGTTCAGGCGTACCTCCAGGTCGGCGATGCGGTGTTTGCGGTCCAGCAGCGCGTCACTCAGCGCGTCGCCGCGGGCGGTGGAACGGCGGGAGACGCGGTCGGCTTCGGCGAGTTGCTGCTCGAGCACGTCGACCGCGTGGCGGGGCGAGGCGCTGGTTTCGACCGCTGCCCGGTGCAGGCAGCGCACCAGTTCGATGGCGTCCGGGGTGGCGGCCATGCCACGGTGCTCGGCCACGTCGGTGAACAGGTCCATCACCACTTCCCATGGCGGGACGCGAGTGCCGTTGAGGTAACGGGAGAAAGTGCCGGCGTCGCGCACCCGGCGGGCCGCGTAGCGGCGGACCGAGACCTCCAGGCCCTCGAACAGCTCCCGCAGCGCCATGGCCAGCGCACGCGATTGCGGCGTCAGGTTCTCGGCGAGTGGACGCAGCTCACCCATGGGTGTCGCCCTCCTTCGCTGCCGCCTCGCGATCGCGTGGCCTGCTGTGGGCGGTGTCCGGGGCGATCGCCTGGTTGAACAGGGGCACGGCCCCGCCCGCGGCGGTGAGCCCGGCGAGCACGCCGCCCGCTGTCCCGTTGCCGGCCAGCAGCGACAGCAGGCCGACGCACACACCGGCCAGCGCCGCGAGCAACAGCACCAGTGCCCCCCTCACCGACACAAGCGAACGATCCATCGGGCCTGTCCTTCCCCGTCCCTGCCGGACTCCGGCCGACGCGCCCCGGATGGGCCCGCCGTGCGATGAGCCACACCATGACGGCAGATGGATCCGTTGCGCCAGGCAACTGACAAATCGGCAACGTCCCACGGCTGTTGCCGCCTCCGCCCGGTGGCCCGCAACAGTGGCGATGTGCAGGTCGGAGCCGGTGAGCAGCCAGGTGTTGCGGCAACACCCGCGTCAATGGGGCCGACCGGGCGGCTGGACCGACAGGGCGTCGGCCACTGGATCGACAGGGCATGAGCCTCTTGAACAGGCGCCCGGACCCACACGGAAGCCGCCTTCCGCACGCTCGATGAGCCCAACTCGCCCCGGTGTGTGTCTCCTTGCCGCAGACGTGACCCATGTGATCCGCGCAGTGCATGAGCCACGGCGTGTCCTCTCGACGGGCGTGTCCCCTGGATGACCGAGGAAGACCGGTAGCCCGATCTCACCGCCGCCGTGACCGTCGTGTGGTCTCCTTCATCGAGCGATCACTCGTCGAGCGCCCTATGATCGATGAATGAAGTTGAAAGTCGAACATTTTTTGGGGAGAGGGCCGAAGTCATGAGCAACACCGAAGCGCGTCCCGCCCAGCTGAGATGCGGGGGACAGCCCGGCGACGACGGACCTTCCGCCGTCGACGTCCTCACGCCCCGGCAGGTCCCGCTCGGCGGCCCCCGGGCGATGCCGGTGCGGCGCACCCTGCCCCAGCGGGCCCGGACGCTGATCGGGGCCTGGTGCTTCGCCGACCACTACGGCCCCGACGACGTGTCCGCGACGGGCGGGATGGACGTCCCCCCGCATCCGCACACCGGACTGCAGACGGTCAGCTGGCTCTTCAGCGGCGAGATCGAGCACCGTGACAGCCTCGGCAGCCACGCCTTCGTCCGGCCGGGCGAGCTCAACCTCATGACCGGCGGACACGGGATCAGCCACTCGGAGGTGTCGACTCCGCGCACGACGATCCTGCACGGCGTCCAGCTGTGGGTGGCGCTGCCCGGCGAGCACCGCGGTACCGCTCGGGACTTCCAGCACTACGTACCGGCTCCCGTGTCATTGAAGGGCGGCAGCGCCCGCGTCTTCCTCGGCACGCTCGCCGGCGACACCTCCCCGGTCCGCACCTTCACGCCCCTGCTCGGCGCCGAACTGTCGGTGGTCCCCGGCGCCACGCTGAGCCTCGACGTCGACCCCGGCTTCGAGCACGGCCTCCTCGTGGACACCGGCGACATCCGTATGGACGGCACGACCCTGGAGCCGGCCGAGATGGGCTACGCCGCTCCCGGACGCACCGTGCTGACGGTGACGAACGAGGGGCCGCGAACCGCCCGGCTGGTTCTGCTGGGCGGGCCTCCCTTCGGCGAGGAGATCGTCATGTGGTGGAACTTCATCTGCCGGTCTTACGAAGAGATCGTACAGGCACGCGATGCGTGGGTATCGGGGGACCGGTTCGGCTCGGTCGAGGGCTACGACGGTGATCCGCTCCCTGCGCCCGAGCTTCCCACGGTGCCGCTGAAACCACGGCGAAACCCTAGCTGACCTGCTGAAACGTAGTGATCCTCTGGGGTGGGGAAGGTAGCTCGAAGGGTCTGGCGTATGGGTGTGCTCGAACCTGAGAGGCGGCTGCTATTTCAGGCTACGGGAGGTTTGCGCGCGCGGGCCGAGTCCAGGGTGTGGCTGCCCTCTGGCAGGCTTTGGTCGGCCTTTTGCTGACCCAGTGCTGACTTCACTGACAGATCATCAGTTCTGGCGTGCGGTGGTTGCCGCTGATTGGCAGTCGTGGCTGCGTTCGTTGCCGAGGCGGGGCCCTGCGGTTTGCTGACCTGACGGCGTTGGAGGGACGGTGTCGGGCACAGAGGGGCGACATCCGGAGCGCCGGATTGTCGGGACGCGACAAAACCGGCGCCGTCTTCGCCGATCTCACGACCGGCCGCACGCCGCTCTCGGTGCCTGCCACCCGTCAGCCGGGGCCGCGGCTTCGGCGTCCAGCGTGGAGATCAGCCCAAGCAGTCCGCTCCCGGAGAGCTGAAGGCGATCGCTCCCAAGCTCGTCGACGTCACCAACGACGTCCTCTTCGGCGACGTCTGGGAACGCCCGGGTCTCTCGCCCCGTGACCGGAGTCTGGTCACCGTGAGCGCGCTGACCGCGCTGTACCGCGGCGAACAGCTGGGTCACCACCTCGGCCTCGCCCTGGACAACGGGCTCAGCGCGGAGGAGCTTGCCGAGGCGATCACCCACCTCGCCTTCTACGCGGGCTGGCCCAATGCCATGACCGCGATCAACCAGCTCAAGAAGATCGCCGAGGAACGCGCCATGGTGTGAGGCCCTGCCCCCGCACCGTCACTCTTTCCGAGCACACCCCGAGGAACGGAAATCATGGAACACGTCACGTCGACCCCGACGGCCAAAGCCCCGGCGGAGCGCTTCACCGGAGACGTCTACCTGAACATGATCGAGACCCCGGCCGAGCCCGCCCGTCTGGCCGCCGCGCTGGTCCGCTTCACTCCCGGCGCCCGCACTAACTGGCACTTCCACGCCAACGGCCAGACCCTCCACATCACCGACGGCGTCGGCCTGGTCGGTACCCGCGACGGCGAGGTCGTGCGAGTGAGCGCGGGCGAGACCGTGAAGTGCCCGGCCGGTGAGGAACACTGGCACGGGGCCACCGACACCACGCTGATGGCGCACATCGCCATGGTCGTCGGCGACGGCAACGGCGACGGCACCACCTGGCTGGAGCCCGTCACGGACGAGCAGTACGGGCAGGCACTCGCCGCGCTCGACGGATGATCCGCGGTGTGCCGGGCGGCTCCCCGACGGGTCCCGCGCGCCGGTGACCACCGGGCCAGGCCCGCCTGGGACGACCTCGCGTGGTCGGGGAGACAACCCCTCCCCGACCACGCGGACCGTGCCGACTGGTCGCCGAGCATCACCGCGGCGGCGGACTGCCAGAGCCCGCGCCGAAGGGCCGTGCCGCTCCGGTCAACGCGACTCGGGCACCTCGTGGGTCCCGGGCATGGCGGTGAACACCTTCGGCCACGAGAGTGGGGTGTGACTGGCGGTCAGGTATAGGCCAGAAGCCTTCCCGCGATCGTGACGCCCGACCATGAAGTGAGGGAGACGACCGCAGCGAGACGGGCGGCGACAGGCGCCGTCCGGTCGATGTCCCAGTCGGCGACGCCGCGGTAGGTCCGCCGGTGGAAGATCAGGATGTTCAGAACCAGGTGTCCTCCAGCCAGGAGAAGACGTTGTCCATGACGGGCGCCGTCACGCTCGGGGCGAGCGTCGTCGCAGGTAGAAGGCTCCTCCTGCGGCGACAGCGACCAGCACGCCACCGAGCGCGGCCCACACCGCGACCGGTGACGGGCTCTCGGACGTCCGAGTCGCGCAGCGGCGGGGGTGTCGCCGCGTGCCCGTCAGGCGTCGAAACGGCCGCGTGCACGCTCGATGTGACCGAGGTGCTGGTGGGTCCAGCCGCAAATGGCGTCGACCGCGGTGCGCAGGGCCCGGCCCGGCTCGGTGAGGGTGTACTCGACTCGCGGTGGCACGGTGGGGTGCACCTTCCGGTCGACCAGGCCATTGCGCTCCAGCATGCGCAGGTTCTGGGTGAGCATCTTGTGGCTGACGCCCTCGACCTCGTTCCGCAGCTCGCTGAAGCGCAGGGTGCGCTCGCCGAGCGCCTCGATGATCAGGAGCGCCCACTTGTTGGCGACGTCCGAGAAGATCTCCCGCGCCAGGGAGTCTGCGCGCCGCAGGTCGGCGTCCTCGGGCAGGCCCTTGAGTAGCTGCTTGGTCACCATCAGGTTCCTCAGTCACCGAAAAGTGCGTTCTTCCAGGTCAACCTTCACTCTCCTACAGTTTCCGAGTAACTACAAGAGAGCAAATGGAAGGGCGAGCCCTGTGGCCACCATCGATGCCTTCAACCACGACGTGCCGGCCGAGAGTGACTTCGGCTACTCACAAGCGATCAAGTCCGGCGAGCTGATCCACGTCTCTGGGCAGCTCTCGTTCAATGAGGCAGGCGAGCTCCTCCACGCGGGCGACTTCGCCGCCCAGCTCAAACAGACCTACACCAACATGGACAAGATCCTGGATCACTACGGCGCCACCCGGAACCAGATCGTCTCGCAGACCCTGTACGTGGTGAACCTGCGGCAGAACGCCGCGTCGGTGGAGGAGGGCAACCTGGGGTACTTCGGCGACCACCGCCCGGTCAGCACGGTCTTGGGCATCACTGAACTGGCCTTGCCCGGCCAGGTCATCGAAATCAGTTTCGTCATCGACACGAAACTGCCCGCTTGAGGTCTCCTCCTCGCACGTCCCACAGCCCTCTGGGGGCTCCGTGCGCGGAGCAGTCACAGTGACTCCAGGGGGACCGCGACCGCGACCGCGCCGCGGTCGCGGCCCCGGCCCGCACGGCGGTGGCCAGCCGGCGACCAATTACCCGCGCGGGATGTGCCGGCCCAGCGACAGCACCTCGATAAGGGACTCAGGGACCGGATGCCGTCCCGTTCGCTGTGGCCCTTCCGGGCCTCGGGTCACCAGCGTCATGGACCGGGGTGAACCTGACCGCGGAGCGGGCTACTGCGTTCGGGTGCCGGACGCGGCACACCCTGAGCAGACGTCCGCGAATCGTGGATATGAGCCGGACCGCGGCGGGCTGTTTACCGCTGTACAGGCTGCTGGCGCCGACTGGGGTCAGTAGACGAGTTGCAGCTTGACCTTGGCACTCTTCTGGCTGTCGGGGTAGCTCTTGTGGAACGCGACGCGCTTGCCGGTTCCGCACGCCTGGGGCCAGTCGACGCCGTACTTGTGCTCGATGGTGACCCGGGCGCACATGGCGTCGCGCCGGGTGTCCTTCACCCATCCGTCGACGTAGAGGCGAGTGTCCTTGCACTTCAAGGACCAGTGGGCCACGGCGCCGTCGATCCTGACGTCGCGGGTGGCCGGGCAGGAGTCCGCGCCGGCCGGGGCCGCGGTGCCCAGGACCGTTCCGGCGATGAGGACGGCGACAGCCAGCGCGGCACGAAACGGCGTGTTCACGCGCATGAGCCATTCCTTCCGTGAGAGGGGCTGGACCTCGACCGTAGGGTCCGGTGGCCGCGGGCGGTGCGGATTTCGCAGGGCAGCAGGCAGCTCCACCCGTGCGGGTGACATGGCATGAGAGAAGCTGCCGCCCGGTCCGGCCGGTGACTCCGAGCGGTGCTCCACCCGGACGGCGACCATCACCTCACCGATGCCGTCGCGGTGCCCGTCGCCCTGCTTGTTCTCGTCGCGGTGATCGCGGAACATCCGAGCAGGGGGGCGAGCGCGTGTGCATGCGTGGTCCTCCCTGTGCCCGGACCGCCGTGCACGACGACCAGAGCCGGTGCTCATCGCGTGTTCTCGCAGGGCAGCATGGCGTCCCCAGGTGTGGCTCGTCCCGACACGGCGGAGTGGACGGGCGTGGTGGTCCTGGCGAGCCCGGAGGGTGATGAATCCGGGCCCGGGACAATTCGGCGTGGTCGCGGGCGTGGTGACGGGCAGTGCGGATCGGGGCGGCGTTCCACCAGACGTTCGGATGCGAGGAGACGGGAGGCGAATCCGTACCGCCTGTGCGGAGTGGGTCGCTGCCCTGTGATGCCGGCAGAGCGCGCATGTGCCCGCGCGTTCAGGGTGTGAAGTACCGGCCCAGCACTTGGTGCAGGTAGTCCGCGCAAGGGCCGAGACGGGCGGCGTGCCCGGCCGTGGGCACCATCGCGAGCTTGTCGAGCTCGACCGCGGCCTGATCGAACCCTGACGCGCCGAGCTGTGCATGCCGGTGCCGTGCGACTGTGCTGGGCACGGGCGGCGCGAGGAAGTGGAAACCGAGGCTGCCGAAGCGTCTTCCGCGGGTGAGGCCCCAGAGCCGCAACCCGACTTCGGGAACCCGGAGGCCGATCTCTTCGGTGAGCTCGCGGGCGGCGTGCCGGCGCAGTGAGTCCACGTCCAGGGACCGACCGGGCGGTGGAGGTTCGGCCGCGCCGCCGGGCAGCGTCCAGTGGCCGGGCGCCGCCGTGGCGGGGGAGCCGCGTCCGACCACGATCCCGTCCTCGGTGGGAAGCAGGACCGTGACGAAGACGGAGCCGGGGACAGCTTCGGCCGGCCGGAGCTGCCGCAGGGCTCTGTGCCGGTACGTCATCCGCGCCCACCGCACCGTCAGCCGGCCGGGACCCGGCCGGTCGAGCCCGACACTCGCGACGAGGGGACCGTCGAAGGTCATCGGGTTCCGGGCCGTGGTGAGGGCCCAGAGGCGGTCGACCTGCTGCTGCTCCCAGGGTGACAGCCTGGGAGGCGGGAGCTCGACGAGATCGATCCGCTGCGCGTCGACGAACTCCACGGGAAGCGGCGTCGGTTGCATCGCTGTCTTCTCCTCCTCATCACGGGCGTCTTCCGGTGCCGAGGGGTTTGGCCATGGCCCGGTTCACTCGGTGGTCGCGCCCAGGGACGTATGACGGGCACGGCACATATCCGGTGCGGTGGTAGAGGGCCAGGGCGGCGGTATTGCGCCGCCCGGTTTCCAGCATGATCCGCGTGGCCCCGCAGCTCACGGCGTGTCGTTCGAGGTGTTCGAGCAGGTACCCGCCGATTCCGTGGCCACGAGCCTGGTCGGCGACGTACATCCGCTTGATCTCCGCGGTGTGCTCGTCGAAGAGGCGTACCCCACCGCAGCCGACTGGCTCTTCGCCGACGCGGGCGATGAGGAACAGGCCGCGGGGCGGGTCGAAGTCCGCTTCCGGCGTGGTGTCCGGATCGTCGGCGGAGCCGTACAGGCCGAGCCGTTCCGCGCGCAGGGCCCGGGTCAGGCGGCGGGCGTCGGGGTGGTCGTAGGGCTCGGCGGTCACGGAAGGCGCCAGGCGTATCGCATCGGGGGTGGCGGGCGCGGAGGTCACGAGGCCGATAGTGCCCTGTCGACGGCGGTGAGCGCACGGGCGCTGTCCGGCGCGCGCATGCGGGTGCCGGCGGAGCGGCGTATTTGGTGCAGGAGGTCGCGGCAGCGGACGGACTGTACGGCGGGCACGTGGTCGGCCGGTTGGGTGGTGAGCCGGTTGCTGGGACGCAGAACTCCCGGCGGGCGTCGAGGCACTTGGGCGCGTCTTCGACCTTGATGCAGGTCAGTAGGCGAGAGAGCCGTCGGCCACCACCGCGGCCATGTCGTCCTGCGCCACCAGCCCGGACTTCTCCGGAGCGGTCACGCGGCACAAGCCCGGCAGTGTGGTCGCGGCACAAAGCTGCGAGGTCTCGAAACTCCCTGCCCCGCACCCTCCCGGCAACCCGGCAATGAACCGGGCCGAATTCGGTGCCCAGCCGGTCAGTGTCACGCAGGTGTCGGAATCCTCGGGGTCGTAGCGGCCTGGTGAGTTGTTATCGACCATCGACTTCCGGGTGTCCGCCTGTTGCCACGCGCCGGGTGCCCCCTTCAGGGGACCGCGTCCTACCAGGACAGCCGCTCGCAAGTAGCCGGTGAAGGCGGCCGGCTCTGCGGCGGCAAGCCGTCGGTCGACCCGTACGGCTTCTTCCGCGGCGATCAGTGCTTCCTCCGCCCTGGCCGAGCTCGATAGCCGTCTGATCGCGCCGATCATCATCGACCGCCGGGTGCTCCATGTGCTGATGGGCGTACGACACCTCGGCGGCGCCTGAAACGGCTTGGTGTCGGTTGGCACCTCAACGCCAGGCGTGTCGGATTCTCAATCGTCCGAATCCCATGGTCCCAGAGATTCGAATCTTCAGTCCGCCGGAGCGGGGATGCCGCGGGGTCTTGTAGCGCAGGTCCTTCCACTCGGTGCGTAAACCCTCGACGTCGACGACCGCGTCGTGAGGCACCGTGATTCTGGCCCCGCCGACTCCGAGACGCAGCTCGATGTCGACGACCGGGTGCTCGATGATCGCCCGGGACAGATCCAGGCGCACTCTGCCGTAGGCGGACCCGATCTTGAGATTCCGAGGTACCCGCCATGTGCCGCGCCGCTGGATCCGTCCGCCGGCGGCGGTGATCGTCGAGGTGGTGCCCGGCTGCTCCCGCGGGAGCGAGGCCAGGGCCGACGCGAGCTGACTGGACGTCTGGGCGGTGAGCACCTGATCGAGACGTTCGTCCATCTCCTCATGCGAGACGCGCTCCTCGGCGTAGGCCTCTTGCAGGCGCCGCAGGGCGGTCTCGCGGTCGTCTTCGCTGAGCGGTGGTAACGGTTCTTCCTGCGGAGAGGTCACCGTTTCACTCTAGTGCCGCACCGATGATGTGAAGATGCCGATCGCAGCAGGGCGAGGCGCGCGAAGCGGAGGCCGCTCGATCAGCCCGGTGCTTGCCCGGACGTCACTCAGCTCGAGCGCGGACGAGCGTCCCGGACCCACGTCACCACGACCAGGGTCGCGGTGATGTACATCAGGATGCTGAAGGTGGCCACGGATTCGACGTACTGCTCGTAGCCTTCTGCGCGCAGCTGAAGCGCGAGGGAACCAAGGGCCGTCCCCAGCGCCGCGGTAGCGGCGGCCATGGTGACGAACGGGGCCTTCGTCATGGGTGCTTCCTCCAAGCCACGAGACTATCGATCAAAACCGAGACTACATGCATAGCGATGTCACTGGCTGAAGCGGCTGTGGACGGTCGGCCAGCCGCCAAACTCCGCGTGGTACCGGTGAGTTGCGCTCGGTCCGTCCCGGCGGACCGCTTTTGCCGCCTTCACGGCACTGGGCACGGGCGCGGCGCGGACGACCGGGTCTGTTCGGATACATCTGGATCCGTGCGGATCCGTAGCGGGAAAGGCCGACGTCGCGGCCGCGAGGCGTGGCGGGTCGCTGAGGGGCCGCATGCGGGCCCCTATGGTTCCAGCCGGGCCACGGCAGCGCGGAGCCGGGGAGCGAAGCGGCTCATCAGGCGGACGGCACGAGCGTCGGGGGTCACGGCGACCACGGCGGTGTCGCGGACGATCGCGCGCAGCACGGCGTCGGCGCTCTTCTCCGGGCGACAACCGCGGCCCGCGAAGCGGCGGGCGGAGGATTCGCGCAGCCCCGCTTGTTCGTCGGGGGACGCGCCGGCGAAATGCATCGCGGAGGGGAAGGGCGTACGGACCAGGCCCGGGCAGACCACGCTCACACCGATGCCGAACTCCGCCAACTCCGCGCGCAGGCATTCGCTCAGTATGAGGGCCGCGGCCTTGCTGGTGGCGTACGCCGGAACGACCCGGGTCGGCTGGAACGCGGCCGCCGAGGCCACCGTCACGATGTGACCGCCCTGCCGGCGCTCCGCCATGCCCCGGCCGAAAAGGCGGCAGCCATGGATGACGCCCCACAAGTTCACGCCCAGGGTGCGGCACCAGTCCTCGACCGACGTGTCGAGGAAACGCCCCGACATGCCGATACCGGCGTTGTTCACGAGCACGTCCACCACCCCGTGCGCCGCCGTGACGCGCGCCGCGAGCCGCTCCATCGCCGCTTCCTCCGACACGTCGGCCACCTCGGCGCAGGCCGCCCGCGCCCCCCGCACACGCGCCAGTTCGGCGGTCGCCTCCGCACCCGGCCCGTTCCGGTCCACACACACCAGCCGCGCCCCGGCGGCACCGAACCGGCAGGCCGTCGCCCGCCCGATACCGCTCCCCGCCCCCGTGACCAGGACCAAGCGGTCCTCGAAACGCTTAGCGTAACGATCCATGCCTGCCGCTCTTCCCCCTATTTGAACGGGTATTCACTTCGCGTAACCAGTCTGGGGTGTATAGGGGGTATTGGGGTTGACTTGCCCACCCTAATCTGGCGAGGTTCCGTGCCACCTCCAGCGCAGCGGCGAGGAGAGCCCGTCATGGCCAACGAGGAAATGCTCCGCGAGTACCTCAAGCGCGCGACCGCTGATCTGCTGCGGGTGCGGCGCCGGCTGGAGCAGGTCGAGTCTGGCCGGCAGGAGCCCGTCGCGATCGTGGGCATGGCGTGCCGCTTCCCCGGGGGCGTGCGGTCACCCGAGGGCTTGTGGGAGCTGGTCGCGTCGGGCGGGGACGCCATCGGCGGGTTCCCGGTGGACCGGGGCTGGGATGTCGAGGACCTCTATGACCCGGAGCCGGGCCGGGCGGGACGGTCCTACACACGGTCGGGCGGATTCCTGCACGAGGCAGCCGAGTTCGACGCGGGATTCTTCGGCATCTCGCCGCGTGAGGCGCTGGCGATGGATCCGCAGCAGCGGTTGATGCTGGAGGTGTCGTGGGAGGCGCTGGAACGGGCCGGGATCGACCCGGCCACCCTGCGCGGCAGCCGCACCGGCGTCTTCGCGGGGACGATGTCGCACGACTACGCCACCCGTCTGCTGTCCGTCCCGGACCACCTCCAAGGCTTCCTCGGGAACGGGAACGCGGCGAGCGTCCTGTCCGGCCGGCTCTCCTACACCTACGGGTTCGAAGGCCCGGCGGTGACGGTGGACACGGCGTGTTCGTCGTCGCTGGTGGCGTTGCATCTGGCCTGCCAGTCCGTCAGGTCGGGCGAGTCCTCGCTGGCGCTCGCCGGCGGCGTCACCGTGATGTCCACCCCCGCCATGTTCGTGGAGTTCTCACGCCAGCGGGGCCTGTCGGCGGACGGCCGCTGCAAGCCGTACGCCGCCGCGGCCGACGGTACCGGGATGTCCGAGGGTGTGGGTGTGTTGTTGGTGGAGCGGTTGTCGGTTGCGCGGCGGCTGGGGCATCGGGTGTTGGCCGTGGTGCGGGGGAGTGCGGTGAATCAGGATGGTGCGTCGAATGGTTTGACGGCGCCGAATGGTCCGTCTCAGCAGCGGGTGATTGGCCAGGCGTTGGCGTGTGCGGGGTTGTCGGCTGCTGAGGTGGATGTGGTGGAGGGGCATGGGACGGGGACGTCGTTGGGGGATCCGATTGAGGCGCAGGCGGTGTTGGCGGTGTATGGGCGGGGTCGTGGGGTGCCGTTGTGGTTGGGGTCGGTGAAGTCGAATCTGGGGCATACGCAGGCGGCTGCTGGGGTGGCTGGTGTGATCAAGATGGTGATGGCGTTGCGGCGGGAGTGTCTGCCGCGGACGTTGCATGTGGATGAGCCGTCGCCGCATGTGGACTGGTCGTCGGGGTCGGTGCGGTTGTTGACGGAGTCGGTGCCGTGGGAGCGGGGTGGGCGGCCGCGTCGTGCGGGGGTGTCGTCGTTCGGGGTGAGCGGGACCAACGCACATGTGATTGTGGAGGAAGCACCACTGGATGAGGAGGCGGCGTCGTCGGAGGAGGGGTCGGCGCGGGGTGGGGCGGGGCCGGTGGTGGTGCCGTGGGTGGTGTCGGCTCGTTCGGAGTCGGCGTTGCGGGCGCAGGCGCGGCGGTTGCGGGCGTATGCGGATGGGGCGGAGGCGTCCGCGGTGGAGATCGGCCGGTTCCGGTGACATGGAGGTGGGCGAGGGCGGTGAGGAATCGTTCGGTGTCGTTGGCGTGGCGGCGCAGGGTGCCGAGGGCGGTGGTGCCGTCGTGGTCCTCGATGGCGGGGACGAGGGTGGGGTGCGGGCTCGCCTCGATGAAGACGCGGTGGCCGCCGTCCGTGAGGGCCCGGACGGCCTGGCTGAACCGGACGGGCCGGCGCAGGTTGCGGTACCAGTAGCGGGCGTCGAGGCGTGTGGTGTCCAGCCACCGTCGTCCACCGTCGAATAGAACGGGACCGCCGCCGGCCGGGGGGTGATGTCGTCCAGGGCGTCGAGCAGTTCCCGTTCTATTGCCTCCGTGTGCGGGCAGTGGGAGGCGTAGTCCACCGGCACGCGCCGCGCTCGCACCCCGTTTCCCGCGCAGTGGGCCAGGAACTCGTCCAGCGCGTCGCTGTCCCCGGAAACGGTCACCGCGCCAGGGCCGTTGAACGCCGCGACCCACAGCCGCCCGGCCCAGCGCCGCGCGAGGAGCTCCTCGACGTCCGGGGCGGCGGACGCGACCGACGCCATGCCGCCCCGCCCGCGCAGCGCCACCAGGGCGCGGCCGCGCAGCGCCACCGCCTTGGCGGCGTCCTCCAGCCCGAGTGCCCCGCAGGCGTACGCGGCGGCGATCTCCCCCTGAGAGTGCCCGGCCACGGCGTCCGGCTCGACGCCGTACGAGCGCCACAGCGCCGCCAGCGACGTCATGACCGAGAACAGCACCGGCTGCACCACGTCCGCCCGGTCCCACACCGGGTCCCCGGCGTCGCGGTGCAGTACCTCCGTGAGCGACCACCTCACCCACGGGGCCAGGGCTTCACCACATGCCGCGATGTGTTCCACGAACACCGGTGAGGTCCGTAGCAGGTCCTGTCCCATGCCGGCCCACTGCCCGCCCTGGCCCGGGAACACGAACACCACCCCGCCGCGCTCGCCCTCCGCGTGGCCTCGGACCACCCCCGGGCGCTGGTCGCCGGACGCCACCGCCTCCAGCGCCCGTACGAACTCCGCGCGCCCGGAGGCCACGACGACGGCCCGGTGCTCCAGCGCCGCCCGCCCCCGGGCCAGCCCCGAACCCACATCGGCGAGTTCGGCGTCGGGATCGTCGCGTACGAAGTCCGCCAGTATCCGCGCCTGCGTCCGCAGAGCGCCTTCCGACCGTGCCGACACCACCCAGGGCAGCAGCGATTCACCGTCCGGCGGCGACGGTTCCTCCTTCGGCGCGGGCGCCTCCTCCAGGATCAGGTGTGCGTTGGTGCCGCTCACGCCGAAGGATGACACCCCGGCCCGCCGCGGCACCCCGTCTGCCGCCGCGGGCCACGCGACGGGCTCCGTCAGCAGCCGTACGTGGCCCGCCGACCAGTCGGCCTGGGGGGAGGGCTCGTCGACGTGCAAGGTGCGCGGCAGCAGCCCGTGCCGCAGCGCCATCACCATCTTGATGACGCCGCCCACCCCCGCCGCCGCCATGGTGTGCCCCATGTTGGACTTCACCGACCCGAGCCACAGCGGCCGTTCCCGCGCGCGTCCCTGCCCGTAGGTGGCGAGCAGTGCCTGGATCTCGATCGGGTCGCCCAGCCGTGTGCCGGTCCCGTGTCCCTCCACGGCGTCGACGTCCGCCGCCGTCAGACCCGCGTCGGCCAGGGCCTCGCGGATCACCCGCTCCTGCGACGGCCCGCTGGGCGCGGTCAGGCAGTTCGACGCGCCGTCCTGGTTGACCGCACTGCCCCGGACGACCGCGAGCACCCGGTGTCCCAGCCGCCGCGCGTCGGAGAGCCGTTCGACCAGCAGCATCCCGGCACCCTCGCTCCAGCCGGTCCCGTCGGCCGCCGCCGCGTACGCCTTGCACCGGCCGTCCGCCGACAGACCCCGCTGCCGGGAGAACTCGACGAACATGCCGAGGGTGGCCATCACCGAGACGCCCCCGCCAGGGCGAGGTCGCACTCGCCCGCCCGCAGTGAGCGGCAGGCGAGGTGGAGGGCGACGAGCGACGACGAGCAGGCCGTCTCCACCGACACCGCCGGACCCTCCAGCCCGAGGGTGTAGGAGATGCGGCCCGAGGCGACGCTGGGCAGCGTGCCGGTGAGGACATGGCCCTGGAGATCGGCGGCGCCGTGGGCCGCCTCGTCCATGCGGGGGCCGTAACCGAGGGGGAGGACCCCGGCGAAGACGCCGGTACGCGATCCCCGGGCCGAGGCAGGATCGATCCCCGCCCGTTCGAAGGTCTCCCACGCGACCTCCAGCAGCAACCGTTGCTGCGGGTCCATCGCCAGCGCCTCGCGCGGGGAGATCCCGAAGAACTCGGCGTCGAACTCGCCCGCGTCGTACAGGAAGCCGCCCTCGCGCTGGTAGCACGTGCCGGGGACGTCCGGGTCCTCGGCGTGACGGCCGGTGTCCCAGCCGCGGTCGGCGGGGAACGGCCCGAGGGCGTCACCGCCCTCGGCGACCAGCCGCCACAGGTCCTCCGGTGACCGGACGTCCCCCGGAAGCGGCAGGCCATCCCGACGATGGCGATCGGTTCGCCGTCCCGGTGACCACGGACGGCGGCCGGTGCCGTGTCCGCGGTGTCCTCGATCCCGAGGGCCAGACGGCGCAACCGGTCGGCGACCGCGACCGGCGTCGGGTGGTCGAAGGCCAGGGTCGCGGGCAGGTCCAGCCCGGTCGCCTCGCGGAGCCGGTTGCGCAGTTCCAGGGCGACGGCGGAGTCGCAGCCTTGGTCGGTGAAGGAGGCCGAGGGCCGCACCGCCGGCGCCGCTCCGCCGTTACCGCCGACGAGCGCGGTGAAGTGGACGCAGACCAGGTCGACCAGCAGGTGCTCCTGCTGCGCCGGGGAGAGCGGCGCCAGCCGGTCGGTGAGGGCCGCGGCGCTCACCTCACGGGCGGGCCGCCCGCCCGCGAGGGCGCTGAGCCGGCCGAGCGCCTCCCGGAACTGCCGCATTCCGCCACGACCGCGGCGCAGCGTGCCGGTCACGAGCGCGTCGGCGGCGCCGCGGATGTCGTCGGCGAGCGCTTGCAGGCCCAGGGTGAGCATCGGGTGCGGGCTCAGCTCCACGAACGTCCGGTGCCCTTCGGCCAGGAGCCCGCGGGCGGCGGTGTCGAAGCGCGCTGTTTCGGCGATGTTGCGGTACCAGTAACGGGCGTCCAGTTCGCACGTGTCCAGCAGACCGCCGGTGAGCGAGGAGTGGAAGGGGAGACGGGAGACGCACGGGGTGACGGAGTCCAGGTCGGCGAGGATCCGCTCCCGCACGGCCCGCATCGCGGGGGAGTGTGCGGGCACGTCGACGGCGACCTGGCGCGTCCGCGCGCCCGCCGCGGCGAGGTCCGCGGCCAGAGCGGTGATCGCGTCGATGTCCCCCACGACCACCGTGCTGCGCGGCCCGTTGACGCTGGCGATCGAGAGCCGGGCGGTGCCCTGGCCGCCGACGTTCCACCGCTCGAGGCGCGGTGCCAGTTCCTCGGGGGCGGCCTTGGCGGCGAGGAGGGTGCCGGTGCCCGAGAGCGTGAACTGGGCCCGGCTCCACAGGGCCGCCACCTGTGCGGCATCGGTCAGGGAAAGGGCGCCGGCCACATGGGCGGCGGCGACCTCGCCGAAACTGTGCCCCAGGACGGCGCAGGGCTCGACTCCGTGCGAGCGCCAGAGCTCGGCCAGCGACACCATGAGGGCGAACAAGGCCGACTGCGCGACGTCGGCGCGATCCAGCGCCAAGCCGTCCGCGGCGTCCGGGGCGCCGCGCAGTACGCCCTCGACCGACCAGTCGACGTACGGGGCGAGTGCCTCGGCGCAGGCGCGCACACTGTCCCGGAACACCGGTGAGGCGTGCCACAGTTCCGCCCCCATGCCCGGCCACTGGGATCCCTGGCCGGGGAAGACGAAGACCACCCCGTCCGCGGACCCGTCGGCCGACCCTTCCTCGCCGTGCGCGTGTGTCTCGTGCACTTGTCGTCTCCTCATCGCTCGGCAGGATGGGCGGCCGAATCGCAGGGCCAAAGTCCCCGGAGGGATTTCGAGGCAGGGGACAGCCCGGCATGGAGAGGACTTTCGCCGCCGGCCGCGCGCCGGAGTCGTGTGTTCAAAATAGTGATCGCGAGACGGCCCGGGTAACCCCTAGCCACCCCAGGGATATTCGGCCGGTCTGTTCGCTCACCCCCTGCGAATTCCGGGTGGGAATATCGATCGGATTCCCACCCTCCCGTGTGTCGCCTGGACTCTGGCACAGTAAGCCGGTGAGGTCGCGGCCTCACGCGTGGCCGGGGCGCGGATCTGGCCTCGGACCTGTCCCCATGCACACAGAGAAAAAGTAAGATAATCAGCAGAAGGGGATTCGGGATGCCGGAATTCAACGACAGGACGGCCTGGGTCACGGGTGCCTCGCGCGGCATCGGAAGGGCCATCGCCCAGCGACTCGCCGCCGAAGGCATCCGGGTCGCCGTGCACTACGGTACGCGGGAAAAGAGCGCCCGGGAGACGGTGGAGGCCATCGAACGCGCGGGGGGACGGGCCTTCGCGGTCCGGGCCGACCTCCTCCGGGACGACGCCGTCGACGAGCTCTTCACCGCGCTGGAGCGGGAGTTGGCGGGGGGACCGCTCCATATCCTGGTGAACAACGCGGCCGTCGCCGCCGCCCCGGGCGATCCCGCCCTCGCGGCACAGAACGGTCACGTCGCCGGCCTGTCGGACATCACGCCCGAGGAGTTCGACCGCCTGTACCGCGTCAACGTCCGGGCGCCGTTCTTCGTGACCCAGCGGGCCCTGCGGCTGATGGCCGACGGCGGACGCATCGTCAACGTCTCCTCGGCCGTCACCCGCATCGCCTGGCCGCTCCTGCCCTACGCCATGACCAAGGGCGCGCTGGAGATGATGGCTCCCCGGCTCGCCAACGAACTCGGTTCGCGCGGCATCACCGTCAACACCGTGGCACCGGGTATCACGGACACCGACATGAACAGCTGGGTGCGCCAGACCCCGGGGGCCGAGGCGGGCATTTCGGCCCTGACGGCGTTGTGCCGGCTGGGCCAGCCGCGCGACATCGCCGACATCGTCGCCTTCCTGGTCTCCGACGGCGCCCGCTGGATCACCGGCCAGCTGCTGGACGCCAGCGGTGGTATGGCCCTGGCGCCCGCCATGATGTGAAGCCGCCGCGCGCCTGCCGGCGCCGGGTCCGGTGCGGCCCGGCGCCGGCAGGCGCGCGAAGCGGCCCGGCACTTCGTGCCGGGAGCCCCCTTACACCGGGTCCGGCCGGGGAGCGCGGTCCTCCAGCAGGCGCGCGGTGACGATGTCCACCACCGCGTCGTGGTGGGCGTCGAGGAAGAAGTGCCCGCCGGAGAAGGTCAGCACCTCGGACTCCGCCGTGGTGTGGGCGCTCCAGGCACGGGCGTCGTCGAGGCTGGTCTTCGGATCGGCGTCACCGACCAGCACGGTGACCGGGCAGCCGACCGCGGCGTCGTCGTCGGCGCGATAGGTGCCGATCGCGCGGTAGTCGGCGCGCAGCGCGGGCAGCGCGGCGACCAGCAGTTCCTCGTCCTGGAGGACCCGCAGATCGGTCCCGCCGAGAGCCCGCATCTCGGCGAGCATCGAGGCGTCGCTGGCGGCCGGGGCGGAGTCGTCGCGGAACCGGGACGGTGCCCGGCGCCCGGAGGCGAAGAGCCGGGCGCAGCGGACACCCGCGTCACGCTCCAGCCGCCGGGCCAGCTCGAAGGCGAGCACCGCGCCCATACTGTGTCCGAACAGCGCGGTCGACGCGTCGACACGGTGCCGGACGGCCGCGAACAGATCGTCCGCCAGGGTTTCGACGGAGTCCGGGCAGGGCTCGGCGCGCCGGTCCTGCCGTCCGGGGTACTGGACGGCCAGGACCTCGATGCCGGGGGCGAGGGACCGGGCGAGGCGCAGATAGGCGCTGGCGGACCCGCCCGCGTGCGGGAAGCACAGCAGCCGCGTCCGGGCTCCGGGAGCCGGCTGGAACCGCCGGAGCCACAGGGATTCGGTCTCGCAGGGGTCGGGCATCGCTCTTCCTCTCCTTTAAGTGCGATTATCGCAACACGTGTATCCGCGTGGCCTCGTGCATGGCTCGCCGTCCCGCGGAGGCTGCCCATCCTTCCGGCCGCCCATTCCGGGTCTCTCCTCGCACTCGAAAAGACGAGCGAAATGATGTCTATTCGCGCCCCGCATCAACTCGGCCAGCCGGCTTGCTCGTTGGCTCATTCTCGCATCGGGAGCGCGTGTGGCGGCTTCGGGAGGCGGGCAGGATATCGTCGACTTGTGGGCTTTCCTGTTGGTACGAATCCGTAATGCCCCCGGTCTTCGGGGGAGGGAGTCAGAGGGAGATTATGCGGGGCGTTTCCCCTTCGGTATCCGTGCGGGAGCCGCGAGGGCTCACGTTCATCGGCCTGGGCAGGCAGTCCCATGCCGTGAGAACGGCGCTCGAGGCTTGCGCGGCCGGCCGGGTGCAGGTGCTGGTCGTCGAGGGAGGACTCGGCTGTGGAAAGAGCGCGTTGCTGGGGGAGGCGCTCAAGCACGCGGCGGCATCGGGCTTCCTGGTCCTCCGGTCCGCCGGGTGCCCGCCGGAGGGGCGGCGCCCCTTCGACCTCCTGCGGCAGCTGGCCATCGACCCCGACATCCCGGGCGCCCAGCGCTCCCTGCTCCAGGAGGCCCTCGCGACGGCGCCGTCGAAGACGCCGAGCGAGCCGGAGACCCCGGCCGCGCAACGTGTGCGGGCGGCGCTCCACCAGCTCACCGACACCGTACCGGTCGTCATCGGCGTCGACGACCTGCACCACACGGACCCGCAGTCCCTGCACTGCCTGCTCCAGACCGTCGGCCACCCCCGCGCCACCCGTCTGCTGCTGGTCTGCACCGCGCTGCCGTCCGGCCTGGCGGCGGACCCGGCCGTGGAAGCGGAGCTGCTGTGCCAGCCGACCCTCCAGCGCGTCATGCTGGGCCGCCTCTCCCTCCGCGCCGTGTCCGGACTGCGCGCCGCCCGCCCCGGACCGGCCGTCGAGGCCCTGCCCGCGGACGACCTCCTCGCCGTCACCGGTGGCAATCCGCTGCTGGTCCACGCCCTGCTCGAAGAACTCGTCGAGAGCACACCCAAGCACACGCCGACGAGCGCGCCGCCCGACGCCGCGGAACAACGCCCCCCGTCATCGGCGGCCGGTTCTACCAGGCCGTCCTCGCCTCCCTGTCCCGCACGGACACCGTGGTCAGGCACAGCGCGGGCGCGCTCGCCGTCCTCGGTGACTCCGGCTGCGCCGAGGTGGTCGCCCGGCTGCTCGGCATCGGCCGCGCCATGGCGGCCCGCGGACTGCGCGCCCTGGAGGCGACCGGTCTGACGACGGCCGGCCGCTTCCGGCACCCCGTGGTGGAGGCGGCCGCCCTGGACATCCTGGACCACGACCACCGCGCACACCTCCACCGCCGCGCCGCCGCGTTGCTGTACGACGTCGGCGCGGAACCGGACGAGGTGGCCCGGCACCTGCTCGCGGCCCGGCACGCGGTAGGGCCGTGGGCGATGTCCGTACTGCGGGACGCCGCCGAGCAACTGCTGATGCGCGACGACGTCCTGACCGCGATTTCCTGCCTCGAACTCGCCCGGCGTTCCTGTGCCGTGGAACGCCGGCGCGCCGAGATCCTGCTGCGCCTCACCGTCGCCACCCGGCGCATGGATCCGGCGGCGGCGGAGACCCACCTCGCCGAGCTCGTCACCGAGCTGCGGGCCGGAAGACTGACGAGCACCGAGACCGAACGGCTGGGCCACCTGCTGCTCGGATGCGGACGGCTGGAGGAGGCCACGGAGGTCCTGGGGCGACTGGGCACCCCCGGTGACCCGGGAAGCTCCCGGCTGGCGACGGGCTTTCACGCCTCCGCCCTCTGGGAGCCGCTGATCCGAGCCCGCCCGGACCCGGAGCCCGGGGACGAGAAGAGCTCTCGCCCGCCGATGCCGGCGACCGGCATCTGGGACCTGCCCGGCGACGGCACCAACGCGTCGGCCTCCGACACGGCGGAGCACGTCCTGCGGAGCCTGCCGCTCACCGACACCACCCTGGTCATCGTCGTCAACGCGGTCCGGGTCCTGTGCCGCACCGGTTCGTACGAGACCGCGGCGCTGTGGTGCAAACGCCTGCTCGGCGAGGCAGCCGGTCGCGAACTGCCCGGCTGGAAGGCGCAGTTCCTCGCCCTCCAGGCCGAGATCGCGCTGTGCCGGGGACTGCTCGCCGACACCGAGGAGTACGCCCGCCAGGCCCTGGCCTGCGTGCCGCGGTGCAGCCGCAGCGTCTTCGTCGGCGGTCCGCTGGCCAGCCGGGTGCTCGCGGCCACCGCGATGGGACGCTACGACGAGGCCACCCGGCAGCTGGACCACCCGGTGCCGGAGGCCCTGTTCCGCAGCGTGTACGGCTTGGCCTACCTGCGCGCCCGAGGCCACTACTACCTGGCCCTGGACCGGCCCCTGGCCGCTGTCCGGGACTTCCTCGACGCCGGTGGTCTGGTCCGGCGCTGGGGGATCGACCGGCCGACGCTGATGCCGTGGCGCTCGGACGCGGCGGAGGCGTTCCTGCGCCTGGGCGAGCCGAGGAGGGCCGACCGCCTCCTGCGGGAACAACTGGCCAGGACCCCCGACGACGATCCGCAGGTGCGGGGCGTCTCGCTCCGGCTGCGCGCGCAGATCGCCGACCCGCCGGAGCGGCTGAGCCTGCTGACCGAGGCCGTGAACGACCTGAAGAGCAGCGGCGACCGGCTGTCCCTGGCTCGTGCCCCGGCCGATCTGGGCGCCGTCTACCGGGAGCGCGGCGAGTCGACCCGGGCGGGCGCCACGATCCGCCGTGCCTGGCATCTGGCGAACGACTGCGGGGCGCGGGCGCTGTGCGAGCGGATCCTGCCGGGAGGCCCCGGGCGGCAGTCGCCCGGAGACAACGCGGGGCGGTCCGAGGCGGCGCTGAGCGGATCGGAGCTCAGGGTCGTGGAACTGGCCGCCAACGGGCACACCAACCGGGAGATCGCCGCCAGGCTCTGCGTCACCGTCAGCACCGTGGAGCAGCACCTGACCCGCGCCTACCGCAAGCTGGAGATCAGCCGCCGTCAGGAGCTGCCCGCTCGGCTCTACACGCACATCGAAAGCCGGGTGTGAACACACACCGGGCGGACACCTGCGCGTGCCGGAGGCGAGTGGCACGTGTTCAGCGGGCGGTGACCCGCATGGGGTAGCCCAGCGCCGCCCGCTGGGTCCGGGCCACCGGCCGCACCCGGGACGGACGGGCCGGCGCGAGCCGCCATCGGCCGGCGATGGTGGCGAGCGCCACAGCGATCTGGGTCAGGCCGAAGACGTCGCCGATGCACTTGCGCCCGCCGCCGAACGCGAGGAACCCGCCGCGGGGGGTCCGCTGATCGATCCAGCGGTCCGGATCGAAGACCGCCGGCCGTGGATACAGGTCGGCCCGCTGGTGCACGGCGTAACCGTTGAGTTCAGGGTGGCAGATCACGTGGAACGGCCACGGCCCCATCCGGATCTCCACCAGGTCACCGTGGGCCGGCAGCGATGCGAGGAACTCCAGCGGCCGCCGCAGCATCGCGCCCCCGTGTCCCAGCAGCGTGACCCGGCCGGGTGCGGCCCCGGCCACGACATCCGTGCCGGCCTGTTGCGACGGCTGCCGACGTGCCGCGGGCTTGGGCTGTCCGGCCGGACACTGCGACCCGTCCTGGGCGTGGCTGATCGAGTCCATCGTGCTCTTTCCTCCGTCGTGGTCGCCGCGTCCGCCGCCCGGCCCGTCACCGGCTGCGAGGTCGCGTCCGGGAGCCCTTCGGCATCCCAAGGGAATGAGGACCGCCCGGCCCGCCGGCGCCACCGGGCACGCTGTCTCACGCGTCGGGGAGATGCCTGCGCAGCCACGGCGTGTCCGCGCACAGCCGCAGGGCCGCCGCCTCCTCCTCGTCGGCCCGCCGGCACAGGTCCGTGCCGTCCGCCGCCTCGCTGCCCACGGCGGCGCGGGCCGCGCGGGCCGCGGCGGCGGCCGCGGCGGCGACCGCCGCGGTCTCGGCGGCGGCCTGCCGGGTGTGCGCCGCCGCGGCCGCCATCGCGTCCGCCGCATCCGTACCGGCCGCGGCCTCGGCGGCGGCGCTCGTGGCGGCCTCCGTGACCCGGGCCGCCAGGACCGCCGTCTCGGCGGCGGCAGCGACGGCCTCTGCGGTCTCGGCGGCCACCGCCCGGGCGGCCTCGGACGTCTCGGCCCGGGCGGCGGCCCGGGCGGCGGAGACGGCGGCCTCGGCGGCGGCGTCCGTGTGCCGGGAGGCATCCTCCAGCACCACACCGAGCTCGGTGACGGTGGCCGCGCGGTCCGTGCCGTCCGCGGCCTCGACGGCCTGCCGCGTCTCCGCGGCGGCCGCCGCCATCGCGGACGCCGGGGCCCGCGCCCTCCGGGCCGCGCTGAGCGCGCGCGGCGCCGGACCCGCCTGCCTGTTGTCATGACAGACGTCGGTCACGTGACCTCGCCTTTCGAGGGATGGCAAGAATCCGCCGCCGGCACAGGCTCGCTGATGCCACGCCAGTTCCGGAGGCACGCCTTCCATTGGACCGACCGCCGATCCCGCCGTACAGGTGAGACGACCCCTGACTGCGGGCGGACCCCTATCGCGCGCCCCGCGCGACCCCAGACGCTCACACAGGGTTCGACCGGCGAGTGGTCGCCGGGCCGCCCCGTACGGCGGGTCGTCGCCCACGGCGCGTCACGCGGCCCGCCGGGTGACCGCCGGCCGGCCCCCGTCTCACCTGCCGTGAGCCGGGTCACCGGCCGCTCAGCCGGCCTGCTCATCGATATGGACTGCGGGCGTATGAGGTCCGTCAAAGTCGTACGGATCGCCGTAAGGGAAATGTCAAGGGGTGTCCTGTTTCGGTCGGTGAGGCGCTTTCCCGCAATCGTCCGTTTCCACCGAACCTCATTCCAGGAGTCCGCGATGGCCGACCGGCCTTCGTCGTCACCACGCTCGCACTCTTCGTACTGGTGGCTGTCGTCGCCCAGGGGGGTGACGAAGGCCGTCGGTTCATCGTCCAGGGTGCCCGCACACCTGCCCGGCGCGCCTGTCGTGGCCGCTCCGAGGTGCGTGGCCGCCGGCCCGCCGACCGCGGTGGACGCCTGGTGACCACCCGGTCATTACCTCCGTATACCGGCCAAAGACACAGAAGTGCCCCGCGGTGGTGGCGGGCGGCACTAGCGTGATGCCCGCCACAGCAGGAGGAGCGCACCGCTCACGAAGGGGGAATCGTATGGAATCGCGCGCAGCCCGCGTCTTACCCAGAGCGTTCACCGTTCTGATGGCCACGCTGGCCGTCATCCTCGGCATGTCCGCGCAGGCCGGCACAGCGCAGGCCGGCACCGCGCGGGCCGATGGCGCGTCGGGCTTGACCGGTCTGACGTTCACCTCGGTCAACAATGGCCGGAACCTGGACGTGCAGAACGGCAACACCGGGGACGGCGTCTTCCTCGTCACGAACTCCGCACCCGGCTACCACCAGGAGTGGAGCGTCCATCGGCTGGCCGACGGGTCGTTCACCCTCGCCAACGACGACACCGGTAAGTGCATGGCGACCGGCTTCCCGCTCACGCAGCAGTCCTGTTCCGGGGCAGCGGGCCAACGGTGGTACTTCCAGCCCGTGAGCGGTTCCGACGACACCTTCATGATCCGTAACGCCGGTGACAACAAGTGTCTCGACGTCTTCCTGGCCGCCCAGAACAACGACGCGTGGACCCAGACCTACAACTGCAACGGCACCAAGGCGCAGCGCTGGACCATTCCCTCTTCGGCCGCCGCCGACGCCTTCCAGGCCGCCGTGGACTACGCGTCCAAGCGCTGCCAGAAGGACGCGGCGACGTGCTCGTGGAGCAAGGGATCCCAGGCGCCTGCCGAGCCGCTGCCCGTGCAGTGCGTCTCGCCCGTCTGGTACAATGGCACCGGCGCGCCGGTGCCGTGGACGTTCTCGCTGACCACCTCCAGTGGCTGGTCGAGCGAGATCAGCGTCTCCTTGGAGTCGGAGCTGACGGTGGGGCAGCCGAGCCCCGTGCAGACGAAGGTCGCCGTCACCACCTCCGGGAAGATCACCTACAGTCTGAGCGAGACGCTCGGTAACAGCCTGACGATCACTGTGCCGTCGCACCACTACGGATGGGTGGCCCTCTCCGAACTGGCGACGAAGGTGACCGGTGAGTGGACCTTCGACGCGAACGGTTACCCCTGGAAGGCGCAGGACACCGTCACCGTGCCTCTGACCAGCGATGAGGCGGGTCAGGCCAGCATCTATCTGGCGAAGACGGGCCCGCAGTTCACGACCTGCGGCGGCTGACTTCCCGGGGGCCCGCACGAGCGCGACCTGGACGTCGTCATCGCCGGCCTCACCCGACCGTGGGGCTTCGGTGTCGCGGAGGCCGTTGACCCCAGTTCCGCAGGACGTCCTTGACGAACACCATCCCGTCGCCGTCCGCCAGGTGGGCCGGGTCGAGCGGGGCGTAGCCGAACCAGGGGGACACGCGGGCCGCGGGCAGCGTGTCGCCGAGGACGGCGGCCAGCCGGCGGGCGTCGACGAGGCAGCGGTCCCGCGGGAGCGCGTACAGGAGTCCTTCGACGGTGTCCGGCGGCGGCGCGTCCACTCCCCGGTGGCGGATCGTGCCGAGGGCGGTGGCCACGAAGGCGTACTCTTCGCCGAGCCGGGCGCTGACCAGCGCGCCGGCGCTCCACCACGCCACCGGCATCCCGCCCATCCGCATCGTGCTCTTCTCCCGCTGGAGATGGGAGTTGTGGGCGTGGACCAGTGCCGGGCCGCGAGCGGCGACGGCGAGGAGGTTGTGGGCCATCATCTGGTCGCGCAGGCCCACCAGCCGGGCCATCCGGGCGGGTGAGGCGTCGGCCATCCAGTAGTGGTAGCGCAGCAGGCCGGTCGCGGTGCGCCCGTACAGGCGCGCCCGCTCCCAGTCCTCCCGCGGCGACACCGCGAGCAGGTGCGGCGTCTGCGCGTCGAGCAACGCCACCAGATCGTCGGCGAGCAGCCGCAGCCGGCCGGCCTCGGCCGACTGCCCCACGGACCGGGCCGGGTCCCTCATCGCGGCGGGATCGGTCCACCGGTCGTCGGCGCCGAACAGACGGTCGAGCGTCTGGTCGGCGCAGGGGAGCAGGTCCGCGTCCACCCGGGCCGCGAGGTAGCCGTGGAGAGCGGTGAGAGCCTGCCGGGGGCTCGCGGCACCGGTGATCTCCAGCGGTCCGTCGAAACCGGCGAAGCGGAGCCGGTCCGACGCGGGGCGGCCGTCCCTCTCGGCGCGGACGTTGTAGGAGCGCATCCAGCGCACGAGCTCGCGGTTGCCCGCGAAGGCGCCCCAGCCATGGCTGAACCCGTGTTCCAGGACCTCGTCGAGAGTGCCCGTGCCCGAGGTGACGTAGTCGTCCACGACCAGGCTCCGCACGCAGTCGCTCTCGATCGCGATGGTCCGGTAGCCCTCCTGCTCGACGAGCTGCCGGAAGAGCTCGTTGCGCAGGCCGAGCAGGGCGTCCTCGCCGTGGGTGGGCTCCCCCAGGGCGAGCAGCCGGGGCCGGGCGGGAAGCAGCCGCATGACGGCGGCGGCTTCGACGGCATGGGTGGTGTCCCTGATGTCTGTAGCCATGCCTTCAACGCTATCGTTGAAGCTTCGGTGGAGACTTTTCCGCGAAAACGGCAGGACGATGGGGCGAAACCTTCAAAACGGTGGGCGGCTCAGGCCGGTGGATCTCGCGCGTGGACACGGCCTGTCCACACAGGCGATCAGGAACTACGAGGCGGCCGGCATCCTTCCGGCCGCCGGCCGCACGGCCCACGGCTACCGCACCTACACGTCGCTGCACGCGGACGCCCTGCGCGCGTTTCTCGCCCTGGTGCCCGGTCACGGCCACCGGACCGCGACGGCGATCATGCGGGCCGTGAACCAGGGCGCGCTCGACGAGGCGTTCCGTCTCCTCGACGAGAGCCATGCCCAGCTCCTCGACGACCGCCGGACCCTCCAGGCCGTGGAGAGAGCCCTGAGCGACCTGAAGCCCGTCACGGCGTCCGAGCCCGGTGCGGGGCCCGAGCCGGCCCGGGCCTCCGCGCCCGGCGACACGTTCATCGGGACGCTGGCGCGCAGGCTCGGAATCCGGCCAGCGACCCTGCGCGCCTGGGAGCGCGCCGGGCTGGTGCGCCCGCGCCGCGACCCGCGGACCGGGTACCGCGTCTACGACGAGGCCGCCGTACGGGACGCCCGGCTGGCCCACCAGCTCAGGCGGGGCGGTTACCTGCTGGAGCAGATCGCCCCGCTGATCGCCCGGGTGCGGGCGGCCGGCGGGCCGGAGCCGCTGGAGGCCGCACTGCGCGACTGGCACGGCCGGCTCTCCGCCCGCGGACGGGCGATGCTGACCGGGGCCGCGGAGCTGGAGGCGTATCTCCGCCGGCGCGAGGGCGGCGCGGCGGGCGGTGTGGCCGACGAGGACGGGTGGGCTCAGTACTCGGTGAACGCGGCGGACTCGGCCGATCCCGCCGGGAATTGACGGTGATCCAGTCGTCGGGTCGGTGTCCCCCGCCGCTCCGGAGCCGGCGGCCGGGGCCGGTGCGTGGGGGCACTCCAGTGGCCTCAGAGGGTGAGGGGAACCTTGGCGGCGGGGCGCTCGTCCATGGCCTGGTAGCCCTCGGGCGAGGGCGAGCCCGGCGATCCAGGAGCCCGCGGCGGTGCCGAATTGAACGCCGACACGGTCAGTGCGGACCCCAGGGTCGGGGCCCGGCCCGGGAAGCGGACCCCCGGGGAGATGAGCACCGGGTTCGCGCCGAGCCCGAACAGTCCCAGCGGGGCGACCAGCGCGATCGTGGGCGCGGCGTGTCCGGACAGCAGGCAGATCGCCAGCAGCAGGACCGACGTCACCGCCGGGGCCACGAGCGTCGCCGTGCGCGGACAGTGGTCCCGAGACGGCCTCCCAGGAGGAAGCCCGCCAGCGCGCCGACGCCGGAACCGACCAGGACCAGCGGCACGAGACCGTGGGCCAGATGGGCCCGGTCGGTCAGCAGCGGCGAGATGCAGGTGTACGTCGACAGTACGCCGCCGGTTGTGGTCACGCAGGCCGCCAGCGCCCACCACAGGCGCCCCGAACGCAGAGCCGACGCTCGGAGCGGACCGAGACCGTCTGGCCACTGTGGGTGTCGCGCGGGACCCGGCGAGCGACGAGCGGCATCACGGCCGCGCCGAGGACGGCGAGGGCCCGGAACGGCCCCCGCCAGCCCATGAGCTGCCCGGCGAAGGCACCAGCGGCACCCCGACGACGTCGGCGAGCATCGCGCGGGCGCCCACCACGCCCAGGGCGCGGGAGCTCGCGGCGGGTCCGGCCGCGCGTGCGGCGACCACGTTGGCCACCGCCCAGAACGCCCCGGTCGCCCGCACGGTCAGGAACCGTGCGGCCAGCGGCGGCGGGCAGCCGGAGCCGAGAGCCACGACGAGATGCCCGACCGTGAAGACGCCCAGCGCGAGGACCAGGGTCAGCCGCCGGGGCAGCCGCCGCGTCAGCACCGGGCCGCCGGGGCGGAATCAGGGACCGGCCGCGCGGAGGCGGGCGGCGGCCTGTCGGCCGTACGCGACCGGACGCCGGGTGACGCGCCGGCACCGGAACTGATGCCCCGGCAGGCGCGGCGTGCGACGCGCCCTCGTGGCCGGCGGGCCCGGGCCGGCGGGCCCGGGCCCGCCGACACGGCGAACCGCGCGGGGTAAGCGGGTGAAGACTGGGCCGTCGCCCGCCTCGCCGGGCATGCATGGAGGTCCCGGCCGTTTCCGGCCGCATCCTCGGACCCGAAGCGCCTGGAGGCGAGTGATGAACCAAAGAGCCCATCAGACGGACCCCACCGTCCATCAGGTCCCGGTCCTCATCGTCGGCGGCTCCCTGGTCGGCCTGTCGACCTCGCTGTTCCTGGGACGGCTGGGAGTGCGGCACACGCTGGTGGAGCGTCATGCGGGCACCTCCGTCCACCCCCGGGGCCGTGGCAACAACGTCCGTACGATGGAGCTGTTCCGGGTGGCCGGCACCGAACCGGCGATCCGGCAGGCCGCCGCCACGCTGGCCGGCAACCACGGCATCCTGCAAACCCCCACCCTGGTCGGCGACGCGGGGCAGTGGCTCTTCCGGGAGATCGACCCGGGCGGCGGCCTGTCCCGTTTCAGCCCCAGCTCGTGGTGCCTGTGCAGCCAGAACGACCTGGAGCCGGTCCTGCTCGACCACGCCGCGCGACTCGGCGGCGACCTGCGCTACGACACCGAAATGATCTCGTTCGACGCCGACCCCGCCGGTGTCACCGCGGTGGTCAAGAGCCGTGAGACGGGAGAGCACACCACCGTGCGGGCGGACTACCTCGTCGCCGCCGACGGCCCCCGCAGCCCCGTCCGCGAACAGCTCGGCATCGGCCAGAGCGGCCCCGGCGAACTGTTCCACAACATCAGCCTGACCTTCCGCTCCCACCGCCTCGCCGACATCGTGGGCGACCGCCGCTTCATCGTCTGCTACCTGACCGCCCCGGACGCCGACGGCGCGCTGCTGCCCGTGGACAACCGCGAGAACTGGGTGTTCCACGCCCCCTGGCACCCCGAACGCGGCGAGACCCTGGAGGATTTCACCGAGAAGCGGTGCGTCGAGCACATCCGCCGTGCGGTGGGGGTCGCCGACCTCGACGTCCGGATCACCGGCAAGGCGCCCTGGCACGCGGCCCAGCGTGTCGCCCGTAGCTACCGGGCGGGGCGCGTGTTCCTGGCCGGCGACTCGGCTCACGAGATGTCCCCCACCGGGGCCTTCGGCTCCAACACCGGTATCCAGGACGCCCACAACCTCGCGTGGAAGCTGGCCGCGGTGCTCGGCGGCTGGGCGGGCGACGGGCTGCTGGACACGTACGACGCCGAGCGCCGCCCGATCGCGGAGGCGACCAGCTCCCGGGCCGCCGCACGGTCGGTCGAGCACAGCCACCCCGGCTTCACCCCGCCGCCCGAAGCCGCCGGCGCGCCCCAGCGCGGCATCCTCAACGTGGCCCTCGGCTACCGCTATCCGCGCGGTGCCGTGATCGGCGCCGACCCGGCGACCCCGGTGGTCCCGGAGGGCCTCGGACTGACCGGCGCACCCGGCAGCAGGGCGCCCCACATGTGGCTGCGGCGCCGGGGGGAACGTGTCTCCACCCTCGACCTCTACGAGACGTCGTTCGTCCTGCTCAGTGACGCCGACGCCGCGAGCGGGTGGCATGAGGCCGCCCAGCGGGTCGCGGAAGAGATGGCCGTACCGCTGACCTCGTACCGGGTGGGCACCGGCCCCGAGGCCGAGCTGACGCCCGAGGACGGCGTGGAGTGGAGCGCCTGCCACGGCACGGAACCGGGCGGCGCGGTGCTCGTCCGGCCGGACGGGTTCGTCGCGTGGCGAGCGCCCGGCCCGGTCCCGGACGCCGTGCGGGAGCTGCGCCGGGTGCTGACCGAGGTGCTGGCCGTGGGCTGACCTTCCAACGCCGCGCGCGTCGCACAGGGCAGCCGGCATCGATGGGCGAGGCGCCGATCCGCACAGCGCGGGTCGGCGCCTCGTCGTCGGAGGGGCCCTCAGCGGTGATGAGCCCCCGCGAAGTTGACGAGCCGGCGCGTCCGGCGGCACCCGGCGCGGGCGGGCGTCACGTCCTCCGGTGGACGGAAGGGTTCACCCGACTGATCGCCAGGAGTAGCGGTCAGGAGCCGGCTGGCTGACGGTTGAGCACGTCGAGGTCGAGTTAGGCCAGCTGACCAAGTGACAGCTGCTCGGCCCTCGGCGGAAGGAATGACAGATGCGCTCTGCTCGCATGCTGCTGGCCGCCGGAGCGGCTTCGGCCGCCCTCGCTCTCGGTGCGCCCGGCGCCTACGCGGACGGCTCGGACCACGAGGACTCCTCCTACAGCCAGGAACAGGACAACGGCCACGACAAGGAGAGCAACGGATACGGCGAGGACAACGGCAAGGAGGACAGCACCGGGTACGGCGAGGACAACGGCCGGGACAACGGCGAGGAGAACGGCAAGGAGGACGCCGAGGACAACGGCCGGGACAACGGCGAGGACAACGGCAAGGAGGACGCCGAGGACAACGGCCGGGACAACGGCGAGGACAACGGCAAGGAGCACGACAAGGACAACGGCGGGGACCACGACGAGGACGACCCGTACGACTCCCCGCGCGGCGGCATGCGCACGGGCGGCGGAGCGCTGGCCGCGGTGAACGAGGGCGACTGGGGCTCCGGGCAGCGCGACTCGGGCTCCCACAAGGACGGCGGCCAGTCCTCGGGCTACAAGGAGGGCGGCCAGTCCTCGGGCTACAGGGACGGCGGGCAGGGCAAGGGCTCCTGGGGCGGCGACCACGACAAGCCCCGCGGCGGGATGCACACCGGTGGCGGCGCCCTGGCCGCGCCGACGGTGACCGCGGGCGGGATGGCCGCCCTGGCCGTCGCCGGAGCGGGCCTGTACGTGGTGCGTCGTAAGAAGTCGGCCGAGAGCGCGGGCTGATCGATGCCGGACGCGATAGCCGCTGCGGCCGCCACGCGCGTGCCGCGTGGCGGCCCCGGTCGGTACCCCCGGCACCCCGTTCGCCTTGTTCGCCGTGCTCCAGTGAGGTGGTTCCCCGATGGCAGCCGATCCGTCTTCGCTCGCCGACCGCGAATCAGCTCCGGCCGAGGAGAAGTACCCCGCCGGGGTGCTGATGGCGGGGGCCCTGGCCGTCCTGGTCCTCGTCATGAGCCTGATGGGCGGCAACGACACCACGACCTACGCGCCCCGGCCGCCGCAGGCCGCGCCGGCCGGCTCGGCCGCCCCGTCGGCCGAGGAGCCGAGCGGGGCGCCGGGGAAGCGGCTGCCGCGTTCGAAACCGGTGCGCCTGCTCATCCCGAAGATCTCGGTCGACGCCCCGTTCACGGAGCTCTCCATCAATCCCTCGGGGCAGCTGGAGGCCCCGCCCGCGGGTGACGTCAACCTCGTCGGCTGGCACGCCGAGGGACCCTCGCCGGGCGAGATCGGTACGTCGGTCATCGCCGGGCACCTGGACACGAAGACGTCCCCCGCGGTGTTCGCGGGCCTCAGCGAACTGACGAAGGGCGACGTATTCCACGTCCGGCGGGCCGACGGCCGCAAGGCGTCGTTCGTGGTCGACGGAGTGGAGACGTTCGACAAGGACGACTTCCCCGACGAACGGGTGTACGGCGACACCGGCCAGGCCGAGGTCCGGCTCATCACGTGCGCGGGCGCCTACGACACCGCGGTGAAGGACTACACGGAGAACCTCGTGGTCTTCGCCCACCTCACCTGAGCCCGTGCCGCCCTGCCGGTCCCCAGGGGCCGGCCGATCACCCGCCTACTCCACGCAAGTCGCGCTCCTCAGAGGACGGCCACAGGATCGAGGAACGCCGACGTCGCTCACCGTGACCCGATGTCCACCCCGTTCCTCCGAAGGAGATGTACGCAGGATGACCACCACGTCCGAACGTGTTTCCGGACCGCTGACCCGACAGGTGTCGCAGCGTGTCTCCCAGTCCGTGTTCGACGGTTCCAGGCTCCGTGTCGTCCTCCTGGTGGACGTCCACGACGGTGCCCAGCAGCAGTTCCTGGAAGCATACGAACAACTGTGCAATCAGGTCGCCTCCGTTCCCGGACATGTCAGCGACCAGCTGTGCCAGTCCATCGAGAACCCCTCCCAATGGCTCATCACGAGTGAGTGGGAGAGCGCCCCGCCGTTCCTTACCTGGGTGAACAGCGAGGAGCACGTGCAGATGGTGGAACCGCTGCACAGCTGCGTCCGGGACACCAGGTCCCTTCGCTTCCACATCGTCCGCGAGACGGGCGGCCCGGCGGCGGACGCCGATCCCGCGGAGCGCCGCCTCCAGGCGTCGCCGAGGATCGGTGACGGTGTCATCCGCCACGCGCTCACCTTCACCGTCAAGCCCGGCAGCGAGCAGGCCGTCGCGGACATCCTGGCCGGCTACGTCTCACCCGAGCCCCGGGTCGACGCAACCACCCGCCTGTGCCGCACCTCCCTGTTCATGCACGGCAACCGGGTGGTACGCGCCATCGAGGTACGGGGCGACCTGCTCGCCGCGCTGCGCCACGTCGCCCGGCAGCCCGAAGTACGGGCGGTGGAGGAGGCCATCAATCCCCACCTGGAGCAGGACCGGGACCTCGACGACCCCGAATCCGCCCGCGCCTTCTTCACCCGGGCGGCGCTGCCCGCCGTACACCACGTGGACGCCGGCCGGGAGACCGCGGACGCCGTGCGGTACGCGCTCTACTACCCGGCCCGCGAGGGCCGCGGCATGCGTCTGGCCGAACTGCTCGCCCGGCAGGACGAGGCGGCGGCGGAAGATCCGCGGGGCCCGGTCCTGCGCAGCACCATCTTCCAGCGCGACGACGTCGTGACGCGGCTCGTCGACGTGCGGGAGGGGCCCGCGGCCGACCCCGGCACCGTGCTCGGCCTCGGCGACCGGGAGCACGCGGGGGAGCTGACGGCACTCCTCGACGCCGGGGCGCTCGGCGCGGACGCCTCCGCGCTGCGGGACGGCGACCCCGCCCGCCTGCTCACGCTCGCCCGAATGGACCTCGTCACCGACCGCCACGCGCCCGAAGCCTGATGCGTCGGCGCACGTGCCGCCCCAGCCACGCCGCCGCGTCGAAGCGGCACCAGATCGGAGGAAAGCTGTGATCAAAGCCAGTCCCAGAATCGTGCATCTCAGCGAGGTCGAGCCCAACACCCGGCGCGGTGGCGATCTGCGTGCCATGCTCACCCCGGCCACGGTCGGCTCCACCAGCGGCTTCATGGGTGTGGCCATCGTGCAGCCCGGCGACCGCATCGCCGAGCACTACCACCCGTACTCCGAGGAGTTCGTCTACGTCGTGTGCGGACAGCTGGAGGTGGACCTCGACGGCGAGCCCCACCCCCTCCAGCCCGAGCAGGGGCTGATGATCCCGATGCACATGCGGCACCGCTTCCGCAACGTCGGCAACGTGGAGGCCCGCATCGTCTTCCACCTCGGCCCGCTCGCCCCCAGCCCGCCGCTCGGCCACGTCGACACCGAGGAGACCGACGCCGTCCCGGCCGCCGCGGAGCCGGTCCGCGTGGGCGACGCGCCGGCCGCCGAGCGACGGCAGGTCCGGTCATGACCAGGCGCGTGGCCGTCACCGGCATAGGCATTGTCGCGCCGGGTGGCATCGGCGTGCCGGCGTTCTGGGACCTGCTGTCCAACGGGCGCACCGCGACACGGGGCATCACCTTCTTCGATCCGTCCGGACTGCGCTCGCGGATCGCCGCCGAGTGCGACTTCGACCCGGCGGCCCACGGTCTGGACACCGAACAGATCGAACAGTGCGACCGGTACATCCAGTTCGCCCTGGCCGCCGGGGACGAAGCGGTACGGGACTCCGGCCTCGACCTGGCCCGGGAGAACCCCTGGCGGGTCGGGGTCTCCCTCGGGACCGCGGTCGGCGGCACCACCCGGCTGGAGCACGACTACGTCCTGGTCAGCCACCGGGGCCGGCGCTGGGACGTGGACCACCGGGAGGCGGAGCCGCACCTGCACCGCGCGTTCTCGCCCAGCACGCTCGCCTCGACGGTGGCGGAGCGGTTCGGGGCGCGCGGGCCGGTGCAGACCGTCTCCACCGGGTGCACCTCCGGACTCGACTCGATCGGGTACGCGTTCCACACGATCGAGGAGAACCGGGCCGACGTGTGCATCGTCGGCGCCTCGGACTCGCCTATCTCGCCGATCACCATGGCCTGCTTCGACGCGATCAAGGCCACGTCCCCCAACAACGACGACCCCGCCCACGCCTCGCGCCCCTTCGACGCCGACCGTGACGGGTTCGTGATGGGGGAGGGCGGGGCCGTACTCGTCCTGGAGGAGCTGGAGCACGCGCGGGCCCGCGGAGCGCGCGTGTACTGCGAGATCGGCGGCTACGCCACCTTCGGCAACGCCTACCACATGACCGGTCTGACCAAGGAGGGCCTGGAGATGGCCCGGGCCATCGAGTCCGCTCTCGATCACGCCCGGCTCGACGGCACGGCGATCGACTACGTCAACGCGCACGGGTCGGGCACCCAGCAGAACGACCGGCACGAGACGGCGGCGGTCAAACGCGCCCTGGGAGAGCACGCCTACGGCACGCCCATGAGCTCCATCAAATCCATGGTGGGGCACTCCCTCGGGGCGATCGGATCGATCGAGGTCGTCGCCTGTGTGCTGGCTCTCGCCCACCAGGTGGTACCGCCCACCGCGAACTACGAGACCCCTGACCCGGAATGCGACCTGGACTACGTCCCGCGTGTCGCCCGCGAGCGAAGACTGAACAGCGTCCTCTCCGTGGGCAGCGGGTTCGGCGGCTTCCAGTCCGCGGTGGTCCTGACCCGGCCGAGGGAGAAGACACCATGAGCGAACCGCATCCACGGCGCGCGGCCGTCACCGGAATCGGCGTGGTCGCGCCCAACGGAACCACCACCGAGACCTTCTGGAAGTCCACCAAGGAGGGCATCAGCGTCCTGGACCGGGTCACCCGGGAGGGATGCGAGCACCTGCCGCTGCGGGTCGCCGGCCAGATCCGGGAGTTCGACCCGTCGGCGGCGGTCGAGGAGCGCTATCTGGTCCAGACCGACCGGTTCACGCACTTCGCGATGACCGCCGCCGACCTCGCGCTCGACGACGCCCGCCTCGCCCGGAGCGACACCGACGGCTCGCCGTTCTCCGTCGGTGTCGTCACCGCGGCCGGCTCCGGCGGCGGCGAGTTCGGGCAGCGGGAGTTGCAGCAGCTGTGGGGGAAGGGCAGCCGCTTCGTCGGGCCGTACCAGTCGATCGCCTGGTTCTACGCCGCCAGCACCGGCCAGATCTCCATCCGCCGCGGCTTCAAGGGCCCCTGCGGGGTGGTCGCCGCCGACGAGGCCGGCGGTCTGGACGCCCTCGCGCACGCCGCGCGGGCCGTCCGGCGCGGCACCGAGGTGATCGTGACCGGATCGACCGAGGCCCCGCTGGCCCCGTACTCGGTGGTCTGCCAGCTCGGCTACGCGGAACTGAGCACAGCCGGCGACCCGGCGCGTGCCTACCGCCCGTTCACGCCGGCGGCCTGCGGGTTCGTGCCCGCCGAGGGCGGTGCCATGTTCGTCGTGGAAGACGAGGGCTCGGCGCTGGAGCGCGGCGCGCCGGTGCGGGCCGTCCTCGCCGGACACGCCGCGACCTTCACCGGAGCCTCCCGCTGGGAGGAGTCCAGGGAAGGGCTGGCCCAGGCCGTCCGGGGCGCCCTGGACGAGGCCGGCCTGGCGCCCGAGGAGATCGACGTGGTCTTCGCGGACGCCCTCGGCGTGCCGGAGGCGGACCGCGCCGAGGCACTGGCCATCGCGGACGCCCTCGGAGCGCACGGCCGGCGGGTGCCCGTCACCGCCCCCAAGACCGGTATCGGCCGGGGCTACTGCGCCGCGCCGGTGCTGGACGCCGCGACGGCGGTGCTCGCGATGGAGCAGGGACTCGTCCCGCCCACCCCCAATGTGTTCGACGTATGCCATGACCTCGACCTGGTGACCGGCCGGGCCCGCGCCGCCGAGCTGCGCACGGCGCTGGTCCTCAGCCGAGGGCTCATGGGGTCGAACTCGGCGCTGGTGCTGCGACGCGGCACCGCCGACGCCGCGCAGTGAGACGGCACAGAGCAAAGGAGAAAACACATGAGTGACCGCATCACCGTGGAAGAGCTGTCCGAGCTGATGAAGAAGGCCGCCGGAGTGACCGTCCCCGCGGAAGACCTCCGGGAGCGGCAGGACTCGGGCTTCGACACCTTCGGCATCGACTCGCTCGGCCTGCTCGGCATCGTGGGCGAACTGGAGAACCGGTACGGCACCCCGATGCCGCCGGACGCGGAGCGCTCCAAGACCCCGCGGCAGTTCCTCGGCCTCGTCAACAGCGCGCTGCTGGCGGGAGCCTGAGATGGCCGGGCACACGCAGAACGAGATCGTCATCGCCGCGCCGGTCGACCTCGTGTGGGACATGACCAACGACGTGGCGAACTGGCCGGACCTGTTCAGCGAGTACGCCTCGGCCGAGATCCTGTCGCAGGAAGGGAACAAGACCACCTTCCGGCTCACCATGCACCCCGACAAGGACGGCACGGTGTGGAGCTGGGTCTCCGAACGCGAAACGGACCGTGACACGCTCTCCGTCACGGCCCGCCGGGTCGAGACCGGCCCCTTCGCGTACATGAACATCCGGTGGCGGTACGAGGAGGTGCCGCAGGGCACCCGGATGGTGTGGATCCAGGACTTCGCGATGAAGCCGGACGCACCGGTCGACGACGACTGGATGACGGACAACATCAACCGGAACTCCAAGGTCCAGATGGCTCTGATCCGGGACCGCATCGAGCAGGCCGCCGCGGAGCGCGAGCCCGTGCCGAGCCTGACCGACTGAGCGGGACGGAGCACACGACCATGCACCACACCCTGATCGTCGCCCGGATGGCCCCCGGTTCGGCCCAGGACATCGCCAAGGTGTTCGAGGAGTCGGACCGGGGGGAGCTCCCGCATCTCATCGGGGTCCGCGGGCGCAGTCTGTTCCAGTTCGGTGACGTGTACCTGCACCTCATCGAGTCCGAGCACGACCCCGGGCCGGCCATCGCCAAGATGGCCGGGCACCCGGAGTTCCAGCACATCAGCGAGCGCCTGTCGGCCTACGTCACCGCCTACGACCCGGCCACCTGGCGCTCGCCGAAGGACGCGATGGCGAACTGCTTCTACCGCTGGGACCGGGACGCCACCTGAACCGTCCGTCTCCCAACCCCAGCCGGTCGCCGGGCACGCGCCACACGCGTGCCC